>JAEDFX010000078.1 GCA_016297805.1 Treponema sp.
TTTTATTTACTATACTTACTTAACAAACTGTGTTAAAATGTCATCATTAATTTTAAATTTGAGGTTTGTTATGAAAAACATTCAGGACAAATGGATTCGTGGTGCAATTCCTGCTTTGCTTTTGCATTGTTCAATCGGAACTGTATACTGCTGGTCTATTTTCAGTCAGGAAATTGCTGATTATATTGGCTTTTCTAAAGGTGCAACAGAATGGGCATTTAGCTTCGCGATTTTCTTCTTAGGTATGTCTGCTGCATTTATGGGTAACATTGTAGAAAAAAATATCCATAAATCAAGTTTGATTGCTTCAATTACATTTGCTTCAGGAATGGCTGGTACAGGTTTCTTTATCTGGTACGGTGGAAATCATCCTGGAAGTATTCTTTCCTTAATCGGTATTTATGTTTGTTATGGCTTCATCATGGGTGTTGGTCTTGGTACAGGTTATCTTTCTCCTGTAAAGACTCTTATGTTGTGGTTCAAAGATAAAAAAGGTTTGGCAACTGGTTTAGCTGTAGCAGGATTTGGTGCTGCTAAAGCTATTGCTTCTCCAATTATGCAGTCTTTGTTAAACAATCTTGGAGAAGGTGGAATCTTCAAGATGTTCTACATTCTTGCTGCAGTTTACTTTGTAATGATGTTTGTTGGTCACTTGCTTTTGGCTAAACCTGCAGACTGGCACGAACCACAGACTAAAGCCGCAGGAGAGGGAATCCTTGCAACTCTTAAACGTGAACCTCTTACATCTTATATTGGTATCTGGTTAATGTTCTACTTAAACATTACATGTGGTCTTGCTTTGATTTCTCAGGAAAAAATGATTGTTAAATGTATTGGTCTTGCAAGTTCTGTAGGTATTATTTCTACAATTTCTGCAGTCTTTAATGCTGGTGGTCGTCTTGGTTTCTCTGCTTGGGCAGATAAAATGAAAGACCGCAATACAATCTACAAGATGATTTTTATTCTTTCAATTGTATTCACTGCTGCTGTTATGTTTACTGGTGGTATAAAAAACGGTGATGGAAACATCGTTCTTACAGTGCTTGTTCTTGCTTTGATTTTTGTAGTAAATGCAGGATACGGTGGAGGATTCTCAAACGTTCCAACACTTCTTTCAGACCACTATGGTATGGGTTCTATTTCTGCAATTCATGGAATCACACTTTCTGCATGGGCATTTGCAGGTCTTACTGGTAACCAGATGGCAAACGCAATTGTAAGCCATACAGGTTCATTCATTGAAGTACATGGTGTAAAGGTAAATCCAACAGGATATCAGAATGTACTCTACGTTACATTGGCATTGTACATTGTATCACTTTGTTTGAGCATGTTCCTTGTAAAACCAACAAAGAAAGAAAACTAAGTAATATAGATTAGTTGTAAAAACTCCAGTCAGATTTTTTTTCTGGCTGGATTTTTTTATTATATATAAAAAAAGTGATACGCTGGTGTCAGTCATCGCTGTATCAAAAAAAAAGTGGTACGCCAGTGTCAGTCATCGTTGTATCACATTATTTTTGAGTTAGTTAAACGTTTTACTAATTTCATGATATGGATTATAATAATTTTTGTGCGTAAATTTTTATTCATCATCATGATGTTTCTTGGAGGCTTTATGTGTGCTCAAACTTATAAAACTGCAAGTGCAAATATTATTCTTGCAGATTATCCTGATCCTGATGTTATCCGCGTTGAAGATGCCTACTATATGGTGAGTACTACAATGCATTTTATGCCAGGTTGTGTAATATTACGTTCTTATAATCTTGTTGATTGGGAAATTGCCTCTTATGTTTATACTGAGCTTGATGGTACAAATGGACAGCGTCTGTGGAATGATAGAGGAGTGTACGGTCAGGGCATGTGGGCAGCTTCCTTACGTCATCATAATGGAATTTTTTACATTGCTTTTGTTGCAAATGATACTCATAAAACTTATTTGTATACTTCATCAAATATAAATGGTCCATGGATAAAATCAGAAATTTCAGGCTTCTATCATGATATGTCTATTTTATTTGATGATGATGGTCGGGTTTTCGTAGTAAGCGGTAATACAAAAATTACACTTACAGAAATGAATTCAGATTTGTCTGGACCTAAGAAAGGTGGAATTAATAAAGTAATTATTGAAGATACATCTGAACGGATTTTGGGATATGAAGGCTCTCACTTTTATAAAATCAATGGAAAATACTATATATTTTTGATTCACTGGCCAAAGGGTAAATATAGAACCCAAGCTTGCTTTGTGAGTGACTCTGTAGATGGTGAATACAAAGGAAGCGATGTACTTAATTCTGATTTAGGAAACTGGAATAGTGGTGTTGCTCAAGGAGGAATAGTTCAGTCTCCTGATGGAAAGTGGTATGGTATTCTTTTTCAGGATCATGGTGCATTGGGCCGAATTCCTGTTCTTGTTCCAGTATCCTTTGAAAATGACTTTCCTGTCTTTGGAGAATCTGTAAATGGCAGACAAATTGCACCTCAGCAAGTGTATGTGCCGGATTTACGGCCGGATTATAAATATAAGTCTTTGTGGAATAATGAATTTGTAAAAGACGGTAAACTTGTCGAAACCTGGCAATGGAATCATATTCCTGATCCACGTTATTTCAAACTTGAAGAAAATAAATTATCTATAACTACAGGTAAAATAGTAAAAAATGTTTGTCAGGCAGTAAATACTTTAACCCAGCGCCCATTGACTGAATTTTTTAGTGCATCTGTAAAACTAGATGCTTCAGAAATAAAAGATGGAGATTTTGCCGGTCTTTGTGCTCTTGAAGGGGACTACGGATTCATTGCCATAACAAAAAGTGGAAAAAAATATAAACTGGTAGTTGCAGAACGGGAAACAGAAGTAGAACCTTTTAAAATTGGTAGCGTTGATACTGGCTATGCAAAAATTATATCAGAGGTGGAATTAAAAAAGCCTGTTGTATATTTACGAAGCGATTTTGATTTTTCTTGTGGAAAAGAAAATGTTCAGTTTTACTATTGTGAAGAAAAATCAAAAGTATATAATCAGTTAGGTATACCAAAAAAACTACGTTTTACATTGGATCAGTTTGTTGGTTGCCGATTTTCATTGTTCAATTTTTCCACAAAGGAAAGTGGGGGAACTGCAGTCTTTTCTGATGTAAAAAGGAACTAAATGAAAAAAACTCCGAAGATTTCAAGTCTGATTGATAAAGCTGTTTTTGATTATAATCTTATTGAATCTGGCGACAAGATTCTTATAGGAGCTTCAGGTGGAAAAGATTCTACCGTTCTTATTGAATATTTTGCATCAAGAACAAAACGTCCTGACTGTAATTTTGAATATAAGGCTGTTCATATTCATAGTGATTTTGCGTCTCCCTTTCCTGAAGATATTATGAATCTCCTAAAAAAATGGGATGCCAGCTTTGAATCAATAGATGTGAATATTCTGGAACGGGTAAAAGAAAATCAGAAAATGAGCTGTTACTGGTGTTCAACTCAGCGTCGTTCCGAACTGCTTAATTATGCTCTTGAACATGGGTATAACAAAATAGCACTTGGACATCATATGGATGATATTCTTGAAACCTTTTTAATGAATATGCTAGAGAAGGGGAATCTTTCAACAATGATTCCCAAAATGCAGTATGAAAAATGGCCTGTAAGTATAATACGCCCGTTGGCATATATAAGTGAAAATCGTATTATTGAACATGCAAAAGATAAGGGGTTTTACGGTTATACCTGTACATGCAATTTCCAGGATAATTCTACAAGAAAAGAAGCCCGTAAACGTTTGGAATTGCTTACAGGTGGTGATGAAAAAACAAAAGAAAGAATGTTCAGAGCACTGAAAAATGTTCAGACAGAATATTTGTTATAGGACTAATAGTCACAGCTATCACGGATGTTACAGATAAAAATAAAAAAAGCATCCGTGTTATCCGTAACATCCGTATAATCCGTGACTAATTTTTTTTATCTATTAATATTCTTTTCAATGAAATCTTTTTTCAAATCTTTTAATTCTTCAGATAAAGAAACCTTGTAAATATGAGGATTCAAAATTCGTTTGTAAGATTCATCAAAGGTTTCAAGTTGCTTTTGCATATTACTGCGACTTAGGCGCAACTGTTCTGCTTCTGGAAGACGAGTTGAAACTCTTTTTCCATCTTTAAGCTTAAGCTTTAAAAGTGGTTCAACCTTTGATGCAGTGCATGTAAACTGACGGTAATCAACCATAGGATGATGAAAACGATATTCTTTACCAGCTTCAATAACTTCATTTTCAAGGGCAAGAACATCTGCACATGCCATGCCGTTTGAATCATAAAGACGGTATACATTTTTAATGCCAGGGTTTGTTGTTTTTGCCGGATTATCTGAGAATTTCATTGCCGGAACCATTTTTCCAGTCTCTTTATCATTACGAGCGGCAAGCTTATAAACACCTGTGAAAGATGATTCATCACCACCAGTTACCATGTGTGTGCCTACACCCCAGCTGTTGATTGGTGCGCCACGGGCAACAAGCGTAGAAATAATTTCTTCAGTTAATTCATTAGAAACACTGATTTTTGCCTGTGGGAATCCAGCTCTATCCAGTTCTTTACGAACTTCTCTTGTAAGATAATCAATATCACCTGAATCAAGGCGAACTCCAAAATTGTAGCCTTTTTCTACAAGCTCACCACCGACTATAATTGCATTTTTTATACCAGATTTAAGGGTGTCATAAGTATCAATTAAGAATACAGAATTCTGTGGATAGATTTTTGCATATTCACGGAATGCTTCCAGTTCTGAAGAATGTGACATAATCCATGCGTGAGCCATAGTTCCCATTACAGGAATACCATATTCTTTGCCTGCGAGAGTGTTGGAAGTTCCTGCCGCACCACCAATATATGCTGCACGAGTTGCGCTCATTGCACCATCTGGTCCCTGAGCACGACGTAAGCCAAATTCCATAATGGGAGCTTTTTTACTGGCCAGCCAGATTCGTGCTGTTTTTGTTGCAATAAGACTCTGAAAGTTTACATGGTTTAAAATCAATCCTTCAAGAATCTGTGCTTCAATAAGATTTGCGTGAATGCGTACTAAAGGCTCCTGAGGAAAAATTACAGTTCCTTCATCCATTGTATAAAGATCACCTGTAAAGTGAAAATCTTTCAGATAGTCCAGGAATCCCTGCTCAAAGATTTTCTGTTCTGCAAGATATTTTATGTCATCTTCTTCAAAATGGAAATTTGTTATAACGTCCATTAATGTTTCATTTCCTGCAAGAACTGAAAAACCACCATTAAAAGGGTTTTTGCGGAAGAACATATCAAAAACAACCTGATGATTCATGTTGTTTTTCCAATAGCCCTGTGCCATTGTAAGTTCATAAAAATCTGTAAAAAGTGCATTATCTATCATTTTAAATTTTCCTATTTCGCAATATTTTGATCAGGATTATGTGGTCTTTTATTATATTTGTAAGTATAACGGGCTACAAGATAGCGGCCAACAAATCTGCCTAAAAGAGCTGTAAATCTCCATTTTGTTCTGTACATTGCAATCTTTTTTCCTTTGAAAGCTCGTTTTAAACAGTGGGCAACTACCTTTGCAGGAGCAATGCCGCCTTTCACTTCTTTTCTGGCACCATTTGAAGCAACATTTGCAAATTCAGTACTGACTGATCCAGGACATAAGGCACACACCTTAATATCTTTATCCTTAAGCTCTGCAGCAAGTGCAATAGAAAAACTCAGT
This sequence comes from Treponema sp., assembly GCA_016297805.1. Taxonomy (GTDB): domain Bacteria; phylum Spirochaetota; class Spirochaetia; order Treponematales; family Treponemataceae; genus Treponema_D. The sequence continues at coordinate 5,746 of JAEDFX010000078.1, forward strand.
ACATAGGCTTTTGATGCTCCATAAACTGCAAAATTTCCTAATGGCATGAATGCTGCAAGAGAAGAGGTGTTTATGATTACAGAATCTTTAGAAAGATAAGGAAGAACTGCACCGCAAATGCCTGTAACGGTTGTACAGTTCAAGTCTATCATATCTAGTTCCCGTTCTGTGGAAGTTTCTTCAAAAGGTCCATAAGTACCAAAACCTGCATTATTTATCAGCAGTTTAATATTGATTTTATTTCCAGTGTTATTTGATTTGTCATTTTCTTCATTCAGAAAAGTCTTGAAACAATTAACACCATCTTTTCCTGAGATATCCATAACAACTGGACGTACAACACTGTAATTGTGAAGATTGTTAATTTCCTTAGACAGTTCTTTCAATTTATCTTCACGTCGGGCAATAATCCAGATTTCATCATAGGAATATTTTTCTGAAACCTGTTTTGTAAATTCTGCTCCCAATCCTGAGCTTGCACCTGTAATGATGGCAATATTTTTCATATCTTCTATTATATAGCAAATAATCTTTACTATCAAATATGGTGATTAGTATTCCCAAGACAGGATTCTGTAAGTATAATTGAAGCATGTGTAAAAAAGTATTTCCGCTTATGATTGTTCTAGTTCTGTTTCTCACATCATGTACAGATAAACAGACAAAAAAAGAAATCAGAAACCATCAAAACGCTGTTCTAACTCAAAATTATGTAATTGAGAAAAAGTCTGAATATAATCAAAAACTTTCAAACTATATAAATAATCTTACCCTTGAACAGAAAATTGCTCAGCTTTTCATTGAAAATCTTGAAGGTTGTACTTCCTTTCGTTCTTACGAAACTGTTGGTGTTATGAACGGAACTGATGATAAAACACCTCTTGTAGCTGGTGGTTATCTTTTCTTTTCTTTTAATATTGCAGAGTCCCGGGATAAAATGCAGCAATTTACTAAATCAATAAAGGATTATTGTGATTCAAACGGGGTAATTCCACCTTATCTGGCAGTAGATCAGGAAGGAGGGTGGGTTACACGTCTAAAAAAATTGAATGATAAATTACCTTCAAATGAAGAGGTTGCTGAAGAATATTCTGTTGCGCAGGCTTATGAATTGTATTCTAGGCAGGCAAAACAGATGAAAGAACTAGGCTTTCATATGAATCTGGCACCTGTAATTGAAGTCTGTACTGAAGGTAATGCAGAATTTCTTGATGGACGCAGTTATGGAAGTTTCGAACAGGTTTTGAGTTATGGTCGTGCCTGTGTAAATGCTTATGAGAATAATCAGATAGCAACTGTTGTAAAGCATTTTCCAGGAAATACAAATACAGATCCTCATACAGGTCTTCCAGAAATTACACTTTCTAAAGAACAACTGGAGGAATCTATAAGGAGTTTTAAAGAAATTCTAAAATATGAGCCTGTTTCTATTTTAATGTCCCATGCTCGTACTTCCGCAATTGATTCTGGAACTCCTGCCTGTCTTTCTTCCGCATGGATTACAGATATTCTTCGCAATGAGTATGGCTATGATGGAATTGTTTTTTCTGATGATATTTTCATGAGTGCTTTAGCAGATAATGGGTATCCTCCAGAAAGAGCCGCTGTTATGGCTATTGATGCAGGAATTGACTGTATTATGATTTCAGAAAAAAGATTCGGAAAAGCTGCAAAGGTTCTGTATGAAAAGGCTAAATCAGATAATGCGTTTGCACAGAAAATAGACACTGCTGTGAAGCGTGTAATAAAATATAAGGTAGATTCTGGAATTATTCAGGTGGATTAATGAAGCAGAAAAATAAAAATCCTTTAAAGGGCACAGAAAAGCTTTTTGGTGCAGAAGGTTTTGAACAGTATTATGGTGAACTTTATGGTGAACGCTGGCCTCAATTAAAGGATGCTTTTACAAAAGAAAATCAGGCTGTGGAATACCATGTTACAGGTGCCGAAAAATCTTATTTCTTAGATAGTGCTTCAGTCCTGGCAGCTTTGTGTCTTCCATTGAAAGATGCTGAAAATATTCTTGATTTATGTGCCGCTCCTGGTGGAAAAACTCTTGTATTAGCTTCCAGAATGCCTGAAGATGCAAAACTTTCTTCCAATGAACGTTCTTCGGAAAGAAAACACAGGCTTTCTGTTGTTGTTGAAACTTGTCTTCCACCTGAAATAAATGAACGTATAACAGTTTCCTGCAGTGATGGTGCTACCTGGTGTACTCGTCAGACAGAATGTTTCGACAGAATATTATTGGATGCCCCATGCTCTTCCGAACGTCATGTTATGCTTGATCCAAAATATTTGAATACCTGGTCTCTTTCAAGAATTAAAACTGTTTCTATGGAACAATGGGCTTTACTATCGTCAGCTTATAGAATGCTTACTGTAGATGGTATACTATTGTATTCAACTTGTGCTCTTTGTCCTCTGGAAAACGATGAAATGATAGAGCGTCTTTTTAAAAAATTTAATAAAGATGGAAAAGCTTTTGAATTGATGTCACCTGAACCTGATGTGAATGAGATAAATGATTATGTTGATATAACATTGCCTGAATGGGAAAAAACAAAGTATGGATATCAGATTATGCCGGATAAGCAGTCTGGTGCAGGACCTATTTATTTTTCCGTTATACATAAATTAAAGTCTTGATTTTTTTTAATTATCATTGATAATAGTAGTACTATGAGTAATGTTAACCGTGATGATAAACTGCAGCAGATAATTGAAGTTGAACGTCAATTGAGTGAAATTCAGGATGTTGATGTCCTTTTGGAACGCATTCTTACAGAAACAAGAAGAATTGTAAATGCAGATGCAGGATCGATTTATGTTTCTGAAGGTAATATGCTTAAAATTAAGTATGGACAGAACGATACTCATTTAAAAGAATTGGCTCCGGGAGAAAAATTACCATATACTTTTTTTGCATTTCCAATTAATGAAAAACAGATTTGTGGATACGTTGCATTAAGTGGAAAGCCTCTTAATATTAAGGATTGTTATAATCTTCCTGAAGACACACCATATAAATTTAATAAAAATACTGATTTAACAACAGATTATCGTACTCAGTCTATGTATACTCTTCCTTTGAAGATGGCTAATGGTAATTTGCTTGGTGTTCTTCAGATTATCAACAGAAAGAATTCTGATGGAAGAGTAGTTCCATTTAGTGAAGAAGATGAACTTTTAATCAGTCATTTTGCTGCAAATGCAGTACAGGCTTTACAGAGAGCATATCTTACTTCAAATATGGTAAAACGAATGCTCAGAATGGCTGAATTTCGCGATCCAAAAGAAACATATTTACATGTTGAACGAGTTTCATCTTATGCTCTTGAAATTTATGACCGCTGGGCTTTTAATCATAATGTTCCAGAAAATGAAATTCATAGATATCGTGATAATTTAAAGATTGCAGCTAAATTCCATGATGTTGGAAAAGTTGGTATATCTGATGTTATCTTGAAGAAAACTTTCCCTCGTTTTACTGATGAAGAGAGAAATATTATGAAGGGACATACTTGTATTGGAGCACAGTTGTTTGAGCCACCGGAGTCTTTCCTTGATGAAATGTCTCAGGAAATTGCTTTGCATCACCATGATCGTTGGGATGGTGGAGAAACAGGATATCCTGGAAATATACAGCTAAGTCAGTTCTCTATTCTAGAAGGTGTGGTTCCATGTGCTGAGCCTTTGAAGGGTAAATCAATTCCTTTAAGTGCAAGAATTGTTGCTGTAGCAGATGTATTTGATGCTTTGAGTCACAAAAGATGTTATAAGGAAGCCTGGTCTATTGATGATGCTTTTGCAGAAATACAGAATAATGCAGGTTCTCAGTTTGACCCGGAAGTTGTTCTTGCATTTATGCAGGTAAGAGATCGTATCTGTTCTATTCAGATGGCTTTCCCTGACTAGTTTAAAGATTAATTTTTTCTTAATAATTGATGTATAACTTTATCAAAAGAGTTCGCAAATGCTGCGAACTTTTTTTTGTCATAGCCTTCATTGAAGTGCTTGACTAAACCTAAATTTGCAAGTTGTAAATCAAAATCTCTGGAGGAAAGTAATTCTTTTACATTTTCCTTTGTAAATACTGTCCCACGGTCATTTATTGCAGAAATATTTTTTTCAACAAGACGATTTGCAAAAACAATATCACGGGTAATTACAAGATCATTAGGTTTTGCGTTTTCAATAATATAATTATCTGCTGCATCTTTTTCTTGATTACAGATAATCATTTCAAAAATACCAGGTTCTGAACAGGGGATTTTTTTATTAGCAACAAAACAAACTTTAAGGTTTAATCGGGTCCCCATTTTTACTACATGATTTCTAACTAGAGCAGGACAAGAATCAGCGTCAATCCAAATATTGTACTTTTCAGCCAATTATAATACCTTATCTATTTTACTAATCATTTCAGCAGCTCTTCTTTCAAGTTCTTCAGAATCGAAATCCAGCTGAGGAGGAACATAAGTTCCGTTTTCCATAGCAACTTTATTCTGTTTTTCTTTATAAAGTTCATCACAAATCATAATTCCAGAAAGAATTGCTACTTGAAGTGGGGATTTTATAGAGTCAATATTCTTAACATCATCTGTTATTCTTTTATAATAACCTAAAAGTTTTTCAAGATATTCATTGTTTTCATTTGCCTGGATTGTAAAAGATGTTCCAAGCATTTCAATCTTTAATTTACCCATGATGATTTAGAAAATGTCGAATCCTAAACCGTCCTGATTATCTTCTTCCTGATCAGAATCAAATGATTCTTCTTCAGAAATAAAATCTTCTTCAGTGTCAGTTGGATTCATATCTGTTGAATCAATATCCATTGTTGTCATAGTATCAAAACTTGGCTGCATAGAACTGAAGTCTTCAGAAAAATCAGGAGCTATATCCTGCTGAATATCTTCTTCCATATTTTCTTGTTCAACAACTGGATTTTCAATGATTGGTGTAACAGGGGTTGGAGTAGGTTGTACCTGAGTAATTACAGGTTTTGCAGCTTGACCAACTGAATTAATTACAGATCCTGCTTTTAATACAGAATTTTCAATTGCATTCAATCGGTCAAGTGCTTTTTTGATTCCCATCTCGATCTGAGTCTGATCTGTTTCAAAAGAAGTAAGTTGCTCCGACTTTGCAGAAAGCGCATTTGTGAGCTCTGCACATTTATTGCGAAGAGCATCGTTTTCTGCTTGCAGCTGCTGGATTTTCACAACAGCACTTTCAATCTTTTGTTCTAGAAGAGCTATCTGATCGAGAGTAATCATTGGCAGCTTCCTTAAGCCTTAATAGCTTTCTTAGCAGCTTCTACAACTGCTTTGAATGCTGCTGGATCTTCAATAGCCATATTAGAAAGAGCCTTGCGGTTCAATTTAATACCTGCTTTGTTAACTCCATTAATGAACTGTGA
>JAEDFX010000213.1 GCA_016297805.1 Treponema sp.
TATCTATTTATTTTTTATCGCAGGTTCAAGTTCTTCTGTCCAGAATCTTTCTTCTATTTTTTTCCCACCACAGGTGTGACCTAATCTTCTGTCAGTTCGAATTTTTTCTCCATGAAAATCACTTCCAGCAGTTATGAAGAATCCTATTTTTTTACCTAGTTCTTCTAATCTTAAACATTCTGTGACCCGTGCTCCAGGATGAAATGCTTCTAGACCACATACTCCTTGTTCATATATTTTGTGTAGCATGTCAGGAAGTCTTCCCCAGGATAGATAAAGAGACATAGGGTGGGCAATAACTGGTATTCCTCCAGATTCTTTAATTGCTATTATAGCTTCATCAAGATTGGTTCCGACTCTTTCTGTATACCAGGGTCTACCTTTTGCCAGATATAAATCGAATGCTTGTTGTCTTGTTTTGACGATTTTTTTTTCTTGTAATATTTGAGCAAAATGTGGTCGTCCAATTATTGTATTTGGGAATCTTTCTAAAAGCTCTTCATAGCTTATATCAATTCCATTGGATTTTATTTTGGAAATCATTTCATAGTTGCGTTTTTCTCTGTTTTTTATTACTTCGTCCAAAATATCCTTCATTGATTGAGATTTTTTCTCTAATCCTAATCCTAATAGATGGAATTCTCCAGGAGATCCATTAATGTTTAATTCTATTCCAGGAACAATTTTTACTCCAAATGTTTTACCGGCTTCTTTTGCTTCTTCTAGTCCATTCACGGTATCGTGATCTGTAATGGCCATTAATTTAATATTATGTTCACTGGCTTTCTTTACAATTTCTGTAGGTGTATATTGGCCGTCTGAGGCTGTTGTATGAACATGTAAATCAATCATAATTTTTACAATAGCATAAAATAGGACATTATGATATAATTAAATTTGTAGGTCTTGACGAATATTTAAAGTAGTAAGGAGCAAGTTAAAAAATGCCAAAAGCGATGCAATATACAAAAGGGTCGATTATATATTTTGAAGGCGATCGTGATGAACGTATTTTTATTATGCAAAGCGGTTCAGTTTTATTGACAAGCACTGATATTGAATCAGGACAGCCTGTTGCTGAACAAGTTAAAAGTGGTGAATTTTTTGGTGTTAAATCAGCTCTTGGTCATTTCGGTCGTGAAGAAACAGCTACTGCCCTTGTACCTACTGTAGCTGTAGCTCTTACTATTCAGGAATTTGAAATCTTGTTCAGTAATAATAAAGCTTTGATTATGAAAATGCTCAAAGTATTTTCAAATCAATTGCGCCAGATTCATAAAAAGACTGAATCGATTTTAAATAATATTTCTGAAGATCAACAGTCTGGTATGTTGGCTGTTGCAAAAAGTTTTTATGATGATGAACAATATCGTTCTGCTTGTGATGTATATTTGAAGTTTTTGAAAAGATATCCAAATACTACAAAGAAAGATGAAGTTGCAAAGTTATATGCTAATGCAAAATTAAGAAAAGAGAAATTGGCAATTCATAATCGAAATCAATTTAATGATTTTGAAGATGAAAGTTCAAATTCATCGTTGAAAATTTTTTCTTTACCTGCCTTTGAACGTTTTGCTAAAACATATGAACCAGGGGAAGTTATTATTTCTGAATATGAACCAGGTGATTGCTTCTATTTGATTCAGAGTGGACGTGTTCAGCTTGTAAAATGTGTAAATGGGACAAAGAAAAATCTTGATATTTTGAAGCCTGGTGAATTTTTTGGTGAAATGGCTATTCTTGATAATTCTCCACGTTCTGCAACATGTATGGCTGTAGGTAATGTAAAATGTCTTGAATTTAATAAAGAAAATTTCGAACTTCTGATTACTGGTAATCCACAAATGGCATTGTTGCTTCTTAAATTATTCTGTAAACGTATTTATGATCAGAAGAGAAGATTTAGAATCCTTGTGGTGAAAGATCTTCAGGCTCGTATGGCAGATGTATTTATGATGTTGGATGAAATGAATCCAGTATCAAATGAAGCTGAAAAACAGAGAAGATTTAATGTTACTATAAATGATATTGCTCATTGGGCCGGTCTTTCTTCCGAAGTTACACGAGATGAATTGAATAAACTTGTAGAAAGAAGAAAAATTGAATTGTATGATAGCTATGTTATTGTAAATAATATAAATGACTTGAAACGTATGTATGATACACGCTCAGGAGTATCAGCTAGATAAACAATATAAATTATTGCCGATTTAGCTCACCTGGTAGAGCAGCACCCTCGTAACGTGCAGGTACTCAGTTCGAGTCTGAGAATCGGCTCGTAATAAGGAAGATCACTTAAGAGATTAAGTGGTCTTTTTTATTTTAAATTGTTTGAAGAACCATTAGCGATGGGAAGGGCTTGGCCACCGCAGCCAACTTGTTGGCGAGGAGGCTGAGCGGTAGCGAACCCTGGACGTAGCGACCCAAACGAGGTTACGAGTGCAGGGAAATGGCAAAAAAATTTATTAT
>JAEDFX010000214.1 GCA_016297805.1 Treponema sp.
CACCAAGAACATCAATATCACACTGAACAAATTCACGCATACGACCTTTCTGAGGTCGTTCTGCACGGTATACACGGTCTGTCTGAATTACCTTAAAAGGAAACTGAAGTTCATTACGATTTGCCGCAAAGAAACGTGTAAGTGGCAGAGTCAGGTCATAACGTAAACCCATATCAGAAAGTGTTTTATCTGTAGGTTTCTCTTCTGCCAGTGCAGCATCCAGTTTTTCACCTCTTTTAAGTACTTTAAAAATAAGATTTAAGTTGTCTCCACCATCAGATTTATCAAGATTTTCAGAATCTTCAAGAATTGGTGTAGAAATGCGTTCAAAACCAGCTGCACGATATGTTTCAAGGATTTTTCCCTGTACATAATCTCTCATTCGCTGTTCAGCAGGTAAAATATCTTTCATTCCTTTTAAAGCATTAGTCTTCATAATCAACCTCTAATGGACGTAATATTAATAAAAAAAATATATCTATACAATAAAGTCTGGATTTAATTCAAAAAATCTTCCAGTCTTACACCGGCACCGTCTTCCACATCTCTTGCCAGCTTCTTACCAACCACCAAGTCATACAGTTCCGGACTCACTCCAACAGAAAGAACTTTTTCTGTTCTCAAAATGCCAATATCTTTTTCCGTCACCACATCACCTGCCTTCATATTCTTCATAAAATGAAGACTTCGGTTTGTGCGCTCATAATTTGCCAGTTCTGCAGGAGCCAGCCGCTTGATTCCGTCTCCAATAACAGCCAGTACTTTTTCTTTGCCAAACTGCTCGCTTAATTGTTCCATAGCTTTCTGTAATCCAAGTTCAGCACCATAATGACGTATTGCAGCTTCTGTCTGATGAGCCACATGAACCATCATGGCAAATTGTTCAGGTTCTAAAGCTACAGGATCATCCAGCCCCCCAGTTTTTCTGCTTAATGTAATATGTTTTTCTATAACTGTACCACCACAGGCAACACTTAATGCAGGAACCAGAATTGGATCAAGGCTATGGTCACTTACGCCTGCCTCTACTCCAAAAACAGCCTTAAGATTTGTAATTACCTTAAGATTGTATTCTTCTTCCGGAGCAGGATAACTGGTAATACAGTGTAAAAGACTTACACCATCAGTTCCAACTATTTCCAAGGCTTTTTCAATATCACTGATGTTTGAAACCCCGCTGGAAAGAATTACAGGAACCTTCTCCTCTTCTTTCTGGTTCTTACGGTAATCTGCCAGAACCTTTAGCATTGGATAGTGATTCAGTTCAGGACTGGCAACCTTTACATAATCAGGTTTAATATTCAGAAGCTCTTTCATACTGCGGATACCAAAAGGAGAACAGCAGAATTTACATCCTTTAGAATGCACATAATCAAGACAGTCTTTATAAAAATCCACAGAACACTCCAGCTGCTTAAATCGTTCATACAATGGAATATTACCAGTAGGAAGTTTAACAAAACCTGTATTGGGATGAAGGATTTCATCTGCGTAAACCCACTGAAACTTAACAGTATCAGCCCCGGAATCTGCAGCTGCATCAATAAGCAGCTTAGCTTTTTCAAATGAACCTTCGTGAGATGTTCCGATTTCCGCAATAATATTAATCATACTAATCACTACTCAAAAGCTGTTCAGAAACAGCACTGGCTTTCAATCGGTTACTGAATACAGAAAGACAATTTCCAGGAAGCCAGCCATTTTCAAATAAATACCAGTTTTCTTTGTTTGAATCTAAGGATTTGCCCTTAATCTGGAGGATTTCTCCTTTACGGCAATGCCCCGCAACTGAAGAAGTCCATCCCATTTCAGTTTTATACGCAGCATAAGGATCCGTAATAACTGCCCACTCAACATCAGGAGCAAGGGCTAATGGTTCGCTGTGATCAAGGATAATTACTGTTTCATCATTTTTTTGACAGGAATTAAAATTCAACAAACAAACGAACAATAAACATATATAAAATATTTTTTTCATTAAAATAACACCTGATTAAATTATTTTTTTAGGAACTTGCAAACTTCAGGGTAAATTGCCATATCAGAATCTACAAAATTGAGTTCTGGAATCTCTCCAATATCTGCCCAGCGATAGTCTGTATGTTCCGTAAGAATAAATTTCTTTTCCATACCATCATGAGTAAAATGAACTTCAAAAGCATCCAGATAACACTTTTTCCCTTTATGTTCAAAAGTACTGCTGCAGATATGCTGACCAACAGTTACATCTACAGAAAATTCCTCTTGCATTTCTCTTTTGATAGCCTGTTCAAAATCTTCCCCATCATCTATTTTACCTCCGGGGAATTCCCACCGTCCTCCCATATCACCTACATTCTGACGCTTTGCTATAAAAATTTTTCCATCCCTATAATCAATACAGGCAATAGAGCGACTCATATTCTACCTCTTTACTTGAACAGAAAGTTCTTTTTCCTGCTCTCCAACATTTAAAATA
>JAEDFX010000079.1 GCA_016297805.1 Treponema sp.
TGTCATTATTTAAACTCCTTTATTCCTGCTTCCTTTAGAATTCGTAATGCAAGGAGAATTTTTATAAGTTGTTTTGCCGTCATAATTATACAATATATATATTGTACGTCAATATATATATTGTATTTCACCTCCTAAATTTGCTTCCTATTTGTAATATAGACTTAGAGTTACGAATTCAGGAAATGTAAAATAAAAATTGAGATTATTAATAAATAATTCAAATCTTGACCAATCTTTATAAATTTACTATTATATAAATTACAAACGGCAAAGAGGTCGTAAATAAATTTTTGTAAATTTTACAAGAATTTGTTTACGACCTCTTTTGTTTTTAACCGTAGGTTTAAATCAAATGGCTCAAATAGTGCCATTTGATTTAACTTGAGTTTCTTGCGAAACTCTGCTTATTTAACTGTTCACTTTTGTGAACGAATTTCACATCCTCGGAAGTTGAAACTTCCTGCGGTGTTCAATTTTTAGGTAGGTTTTACGGGGCGTTGCGGGGTGTCCCCGCTGGAAGGGGTGGCGAGCAACGCAGTGCGAGACAGGGGAAGGCTTTCCCCTTATAAAGAAAGAGGCTGTACTATGGGTAAACCAACTGGATTTTTAGATTACGAACGTATTGAAAATGGAAATGTTCCTCCAATGGAACGAATCTGCAATTTTGATGAATTCCATCCTAAGTTGGACGAAAAGGCTAGACGTGAGCAGGCTGCACGTTGTATGAACTGTGGTGTTCCAATGTGTGGTAGTGCTATAAAGCTTGCTGGAATGGTTACAGGTTGTCCACTTCACAATTTTATTCCTGAATGGAACGATGCGCTTTTCCAAGGGCAGTTTGATATGGCAGCATGGCGTTTGCTGAAAACTTCTTCTTTTCCTGAATTTACTGGTCGTGTTTGTCCTGCTTTGTGTGAAAAAGCTTGTAACTGTGGAAATCCTTCAGTAGGTGAGGGTGCTGTTACTGTTCATGATAACGAGCTTTTTATTATTGAAAAAGCATTCGAAACTGGTTATATGAAGCCTCAAATTCCAGCCGTTCGCTCTGGTAAAAAGGTTGCAGTAGTTGGTGCTGGTCCTGCTGGTCTTGCAGTTGCAGATGCTTTGAATCGTCGTGGTCATAAAGTAACTGTTTATGAACGTGAAGATAAGGCCGGTGGTCTTTTAATGTACGGTATTCCAAATATGAAATTGGACAAGTCTATTGTTGACCGTCGTATTGAATTAATGAAAGCAGAAGGTGTTGAATTTGTATTTAATGCTGATGTTGGAAATGATACTGCTGCTTATCCTATTTTGAATACTCATGATGCAGTTGCTCTTTGTTGCGGTGCCAAAAAAGCTCGTCCTTTAAGTGCTGCTGGCGTTGATAAGGTTGCAACTGGTTCTGCTGGTGCTGAAGGTGGTATTATGCTGGCTGTAGACTTCCTTAAACGTGTAACAAAAACTGTCGTTGAATATAAAGGTGCCGATAATGCTACTTTGGCAAAATCTCTTGCTAAGGATTATGGTATTGAGGTTGAAGGAAAAGATGTAATTGTTCTTGGTGGTGGTGATACTGGTAATGACTGTACTGGTTCTGCAATCCGTTTGGGTTGTAAATCTGTTACTCAGATTGAAATGATGCCTTGTCCACCTGTTGAACGTGCTGCAAACAATCCATGGCCACAGTGGCCAAAGGTTCTAAAAACTGATTACGGTGCTGAAGAATCTATTGCTAAGTTTGGTCATGATCCACGTATTTATGAAACAACAATCAAAGAAGTATATTCTAAAGACGGAAAGGTTACTGGTATAAAGACTGTTCAGGTTGGTTTCCAGGTTGTTGATGGTCAGCGTAAACTGGTTGAAAAAGAAGGAAGCGAAAAGGAACTTTCTGCAGATTTGATTTTGATTGCTGCCGGATTCCTTGGTTGTGAAGATTATACTGCTAATGCTTTTGGAACTCCTCTTACTGCCCGCAATACTGTTGAATCTGTTGGTGAAGCTACTCCAGACTTGGCTAGTCCAAATGGATATAAAACTTCAGTTGAGAAGGTATTCACTGCAGGTGATATGCATCGAGGCCAGTCTCTGGTTGTTTGGGCAATTGCCGAAGGCCGAGAGTGTGCTCGCCAGATTGATGAATATCTTATGGGTTATTCAAATATGTAAAAAATCCTGATTTCGCTTACACAGGATATTCTATAATAACGGTGGTTACGCTTACCACTTTTGAGCAGTTCCGAAAGGATAACTCTTGAAAGTGAACCACCGTTTTTTTTAGTGGTACAGTGATGTCAGTCATCAGCGTACCATTTTTTTGTTTAAAGGAGTAATACGCCGATGTCAGTCATCAGTGTACCACTTTTTTTGTTTCTAAATATAGAAACAAACCATTGCTACAATAGGTAAAATTCAGTATGATTGAAATGTTGAAGTGGGAGTACAGTTTCCTAGGAGTATTTTAAAATGAAAGAACTTTCAAAATTGATGGGTTTCCGTCCAGACATCAAAGTTGTTGATGCTACATTACGTGATGGTGGTCTTGTAAACGATTTCTATTTCCCAAAAGGATTTGAAAAAGCATTGTATGAGGCTAATATTAAAGCCGGCGTTGATTATATGGAATTCGGATACAAGGCTGATAAAGACTTGTTTGATGTTGATAAGTTTGGTCCTGCTAAATTCTGTGATGACGAATGGATTTGGAAGGTTATTGGTGATAAAAATCCAGATTTGAAGCTTGCTGCAATGGCTGATGTTGGTCGCTGTAATTTCAGGCGTGATATTCAGGAAAGAGCAAACAGTCCAATCGATTTGATTCGTGTTGCCTGTTATTTGAAACAAATTCCTGCTGCTATCGAAGTAATTGAAGATTGTGCTAAAAAAGGTTACGAAACAAGCTGTAACATTATGGCTCTTTCTACAGGTCAGGAAAGTGATATTAAAGCCGCTTTGGATATGATTGGTCAGTCACCAGTAAATGTTTTGTACATTGTAGATAGTTATGGTTCAATTTATCCAGAAGAAATGGCTCGTGTTTGTGATTTGTTTGGTGAATTCTCTGCTAAATACAACAAGAAGCTTGGTATTCATGCTCACGATAATCAGAAATTGGCTTTTGCTAACACTATTGAATGTGTTGGTGATGGCGTAGACTTCCTTGATGCTACATATATGGCTATGGGACGTGGTGCTGGTAACTGTGCTATGGAAACTTTACTTGGTTTCTTGAAGAATCCAAAATATAACATTTATCCTGCAATTCAGTTTATTCAGGATTATATGAAGCCAATGGCAGCTGCAGGTACAGTTTGGGGCTATGATACACAGTATCTTCTTACAGGTATCTTGAATCAGCATCCAAGAACTGCTATTGCTTTTACAAAAGAAAAGAGAACAGATTTAACTAACTTCTACAAAGAGATTACTTCACAAGAGTAGAAAAAAACGTTAAAGTATAAACTGTAAGCGACAAAGAGGCCGCAGATAAGTACGCATAGAGTAACTATGTGCTATTGTCTGCGGCCTCTTTGTTTTAAAAATAATTCAGAGGCTGATTATGGGTTTTCATGATGAATGTGGAGTTGTAGGAATTTATGGAGCTGAAAATGCGGCTTCACTTTCTTATTTTGCGTTGGTTGCATTGCAGCATCGTGGGCAGGAAAGTGCCGGTATTGCTGTTAGTGATGGTAACCAAATCAAGCTGCACAAGGATATGGGACTTGTTGGAGATATTTTCAATCAGGATCATTTTCAGGACTTACAGGGAAGTATTTCTGTTGCTCATGTAAGATATGCTACTGCAGGTGGTCGAACAATTGAAAATGCTCAGCCATTTTTGAATACCTTTAAGCTAGGTGGAATTGCTCTGGCCCATAACGGTCAGCTGGTAAATTATGAACCTTTACGTGAAATGCTGGAGGATTCAGGAAGTACATTCCTTTCAAGCAGTGATACAGAAGTAATTCTTAAACTGATTGCCCGTAATTATAAAAAAGGCATGGAAACTGCGTTGGTTAATACTATTCAGCTTATAAAAGGTTCCTATGCTCTTTGTATTATTACTGAGGATACTTTGATTGGTGTCCGTGATCCTAATGGTATTCGTCCTTTGTGTATGGGTAAAGTTGGTGATGGATACATTCTTGCTTCTGAATCCTGTGCAATTGATGCTGTAAATGGTGAGTATATTAGAGACATTCAGCCTGGTGAAATTGTGATTATCAATAAGGATGGAATTAAATCCATTAATCTTGATGATAAAACCAGCAAACAGACTTGTATTTTTGAGTATGTTTATTTTGCTCGTCCAGATTCTGTTATTGATGGTATTTCGGTTCAGGCAGCTCGCTACGAAATGGGTAAAGCTTTGGCAAAAGAATCTGCTGTAGATGCGGATGTTGTTGTGGGTGTTCCTGATAGTGGTATTGGTGCAGCTATGGGTTATGCAAAAGAAAGCGGCATTCCTTATGTAACTGGAATTATTAAAAATAAATATATTGGTCGTACTTTTATTGCACCAACTCAGGCTGAACGAGAAAACATGGTTTTTGTAAAATTGAATGCAATCAGTAGTGATTTGAATGGTAAACGAGTTGTTGTTATTGATGATTCTATTGTGCGTGGTACAACAAGTCGTCGTCTGGTGCAGATTTTACGTCGTGCTGGTGCAAAAGAAGTTCACTTCCGAGTTAGTTCGCCACCAGTAAAATTTCCTTGTTATTTAGGCATTGATACTCCAAGTAAAAATGAACTTATTTCCAGTACACATGAACTGGAAGAAATTAGAAAAGAAATTGGTGCGGATTCTCTTGCGTTCATCAGTTTGGAAGGTATGATTGGAGCTTTAAACAGCCAGATTGGTTCAAGCAGTATGAATGGATTCTGTAAGGGATGTTTCTGCGGAGAATATCCAGTAGCTGGAAGGTAGAGTAGATTTTATTAGCTGTAAGTCTTTATTACTTGATTAGCGATAGAAGTTTTCTTTTCACAACGGTCCATTGCTTCTTTTTCAATGTAGCGATGGGCCTCTTGTTCTGACATATTAAGATGCTGCATAAGAAGCATTTTTGCTCGGTTTATAACACGAATCTCTTCCATCTTTTCTTTAAGTTTTGTTGTTTGGCTTGAAAGAACCTGTACTTTATATTGAACAGCAATAGCTACTTTTATCATATTGTAAAAGTAGAACTGATCGAATGGTGAGGTGATGGTTAATACACCATAGGATTCAACTTTATAGCTTACCTGTTCAAAATGCTGAGGTGGACACATAAGTAGAATTGTACTGGAAGAATCTGCAACATCAGTTGCAAAATCAACACCTTCGCCATCAGCAAAATCAACAAGGATGATGTTGTAGACTCTTTCCTGTGCCTTGCGACGAGCTTCATTAAAATCAGACACAACTTGAGTTTCAAACATTGGTGGTTGAAGCATTACGTTTATTAGAGAAGAAGTTTTTATGTCTTTCGTAACTACAAGTACGCTATGAGATTCGGAAGTCATTATTCAATTACTAAAATACTCTTTATAAAACTGCTTGAATAGGCAATTTCTCTAGCAGAATCTAATGTATCTGGTAAAGTTGGAATGCCTTTTGCATTATTTTCATCAAAAAGATTTCCTTCAACAGGTGCTGATGGTTGAAGATTATTTTTTATACCATCAATTGCAGCATGAATAAGCAACGATATTACAACGTAAGGATTACATTCTGGATCGCCAGAACGAACTTCAATACGGTTCATAGCTTTTGAAGCAGGAACACGAATAAGAGCGGAACGATTTCCATTACCCCAGCAAATATATTTTGGGGCTTTGAAATTACCAAGACGATTATATGAATTTTCTGTGTGATTCAAGTAGTAAGTTATTTCTGAAATGTGCTTTAATATACCCGCTAATGCGTTAGGTAATTTTGATTCATCTGAACATGAAAAATTTATATGCATTCCACTACCAGCCTCATTTTCAAGTGGTTTTGGAGAGAAATCAGCATATAATCCATTGCTGGCAGCACGAGTTCTTACAATCCATTTAAAAGTAGCTGTGTTGTCTGCACATGTAAGTGGATCGGAATAATGGAAATCAATTTCATTCTGACCAGGACCTTCTTCATGATGGCTGGCTTCTGGAGTAATTCCCATTTGTTCAAGAGTAAAGCAGATTTCACGGCGGATATTTTCACCTTTATCTTCTGGAGCAATATCCATATATCCACCATTATCAAAAGGTGTTTTTGTGGGATTTCCATTTTCGTCTAACTTAAAAAGATAGAATTCTACTTCTGCACCAACTGAAAAAGAAATATTACATTCTTCTTTTGCTTTTTTGATAGCGTTCTGAAGTAGGGCACGACAGTCTTTTTCAAAAGGAGTACCATCAGGGTAGCGAATATTACAGAACATACGCACAACTTTTCCAGTATTTGGGCGCCATGGTAAAACTGCTAATGTTGAAGGATCAGGATGAAGGAATAAATCTGAATGTTCTGGAGTTTTGAATCCTGTAATTGCTGATGCATCAAAAGAAATACCTTCCACAAAAGCACGATTAAGCTGATCTGCCATAATAGAAATATTCTTTTGTTTTCCGGCAGTATCAAAGAAAGCAAGACGAATGAATTTAACATCTTCTTCCTTAACGAATTCTAATACTTCACTTTCTGTATACATAAGCAATCCTTTTTGTTAGTTTAAAAAAAAAGGCACTCATCCCATCAACCGACAATAATATCAGATAATTGAATGAACGCCTTTGCTCATATATATAGAATACTATTTTTTCATTAAATCTGCAACGCTTACCGAGTCTAAGTAGCCTTCAATAAGTTCGTCCAGCTTGGTCCACATTCCGATTGTCCTGCATTCAGATTTTTTTTCACAAGGGGCTGCTCCACGCTCCAGGCAGGCAACAGGAGCTAAAGTTCCTTCAGTAAGACGGAGTATATCACCAACCTTATATTCTTCAGGATTACGGTTCAGTTTATATCCGCCACCTTTTCCGTGGACGCCATCTATGAATCCATTTTTCGAAAGCATAGTCATAATGGATTCGATATATTTCTGAGAAATATTCTGGCGTTCTGCAATTTCTTTTAAAGGAATACGATCCTGATCAGAATGTTCTGCCATATCGATTAAAACTCGTAATGCATAACGCCCACGTGTTGAAACTATCATAAAAGTAGACCACCTTTTTGAATGATAGTTAAGTTATAATAGGAACAAACCTAGTATGTCAATAGGTTAAGATATTTATGATAAATGAGTAATTTCAGCAGCTTTTGCTTTTACAGCTTCATATAATTTATCTTTATTGTCCTTATTTTCTGTAATGATTCTTACGAAAACTGAACCTGCTACAACTGCATCAACTGAATCGGCAAGAGCTGCAGACTGATTGCCGTTTGAAATACCGAATCCACCATAAATCTTGCTGCCACCTGCACTTACTTTTGAAAGGAAATCTAAAGTTGCATCGTCGATTTTTGTGTTTGTTCCAGTAATACCTGTACGGAGAGCCGCATAGATGTAAGGGAAACCTGCGTGAGCAAGCTTATCAAGACGTTCTGGGCTCATACTTGGAGCAGCTACAGGAATGTTAATCATGCCGTTTTCTTTGCAGGCAGCGGTTAAGCCTTCGTCAAAATCGAATGGAAGGTCTGGAATAATCATTCCTTTTACGCCAACGCTAGCGGCTTTTTTACAGAAATTAGCAACACCTGGTGTGTAAATCAAACTGCCGTAACTCATGATGTAAATCTGTATATCTGGGAACTCTTTGTGGAGTTTTTCAATAAATGCAAGACCGTCGGCTGTGCGGTAGTGACGTTCCAGAACTTCTGTACAAGCGCCCTGGATAGCTGGACCGTCGGCACTTGGGTCGCTAAAAGGTAACTGGATTTCCAGAATATCTGCTCCGCCGGCAACAAGGGCGCGGGCTGCAGTAAGTGAAAGTTCATCTGTTGGGTAACCAGCAACAAGGTGGCTCATAAGTTTTATTTTGTTCATATACATTCCTTTTAAGTAGCGCCACGGATGGCGCATTGTAAAGATTTAGATAAATGTGCGAGTTTTTGTATGCAAAAACTCGTGCTAGTATGACTACAGGGAGGTAGTCATACTAGCTGCATCATGAATGTCTTTTTCGTCGTTCAGGCGTTCAAGTTCTGCGGCAAGGAAGTTTTTCCATTCTGTTGGGCGGAAAACTGGACTTGTGATGAAGATATCTTTGTCACCGCGACCAGACATGTTGATGATAATCACATCGTCTTTTGAAAGTTTTGGAGCCAGCTTGATTGCCTCTGCACCAGCGTGAGAGCTTTCCATTGCAAAAAGAACACCTTCGTTTTTAGCAAAGAATTTAAGTGCGTCCAGAGCTTCTGTGTCCAAAGCGGAAGTGAACTCTACACGACCACTGGCACCAAGAGCGGCCAGCTGAGGTCCAATACCGCAGTAGTCCAGACCTGCGGAAATTGAGCGGGTTGGGAGAGCCTGTCCGTCTTCGTCCAAAAGGAAGCGGGATTTGTAGCCCTGCATAATTCCTTCGCGGCTGGCATTACCTGTCATACGGCTGGCATTCTCGCCAACTCCAGGTCCAATTCCGCCGGCTTCTACAGCAATAAGGCGAGGCTCTTTTTCATCAACAAATGGTGCAAAACATCCTATAGAGTTAGAACCGCCACCACAACATGCAATAATTGCAGTAGGTTTGATTCCTCGTTCTGCACATTGCTTTTTGATTTCCTTACCAATTACGCTCTGGAATTCGCGAACCATATCTGGGAAAGGTGCTGGACCAAGTGCAGAACCCAAAACATAGTGAGTTGTATCTGGATTTGCGGCCCAGTCGCGCATTGCTTCGTTTACGGCGTCTTTGAGGGTACGGCTTCCGCTTGTAACTGCGTGAACTTTTGCACCATACATTTCCATTGCGGCAACGTTTGGCTGCTGGCGGCGAACATCAACTTCGCCCATGTAAACTGTACAGTCCAAGCCAAGCTTTGCACAGGCTGCGGCAGTTGCAAGACCGTGCTGACCAGCTCCAGTTTCTGCAATGATTCGTTTTTTGCCCATGTATTTTGCCAGCAAACACTGACCAATTGCGTTGTTGATTTTATGGGCACCTGTATTTGCAAGGCCTTCCAGTTTAATGTAGATTTTTGCTCCACCAAGAAGGCGAGTTGCAGTTTCGGCAAACAAAAGTGGAGTTTCCCGGCCAATGTAGTCCCGTTGAATTGTTGCAAATTCTTCCAGGAATTTTGAATCTGCCATTGCTTTTTTAAAAGCAACTTCCAGTTCGTCTAAAGGGCGGCGCAGAACTTCTGCTACATATTTTCCGCCAAAGTTATCAAAAAATCCGTTGTTTGATTCTGTCATATTTATATTTCCTTAAAAAAATTTTCTAATTTACTTATATCTTTTTTACCAGGTTCGGCTTCTACACCGCTGGCACAGTCTATCAGTTCTGGTTTATAAGTTGATATTATTTCTGTCACATTTTCTGGAGTAACTCCACCAGCCAGCCAAAGCTTATATTTTTTCTGAACTTTCGCAACCAGGTCAGGAGAAATCTGCTTTCCAGTTCCGCCGATTTTTCCTGCTGTCTGGGCATCAACTAAAACGCGAGGTTCACCAATATCAAAAAGTTCATCCAGAAGTTTTATATCCTCTTCACAGCTGATGTTTATAGCTGCGTAGTGAGGAAGAACCCGATATTCTGGGTTTGCCAGGAACTTTCGCGCGCAGGCAATTGTGTGCAGCTGAATTACGTCCAGTTTGCCTTCTTTTACAAGACGGATGGCAGTCTGGGCTTCGGCATCATCCGGGTCTACGATTACGGCTACTTTTATACAATTCGTAATGCTTAATTCGCAATTCGTAATTAGGGAAGTGGCAGCGACACGAGGTGATTTTTTCCAGAAGATAAATCCTAAAAAGTCTGCACCAAGTTTTGCGGCAGCTTCAGCATCATCTTTGTTTGTAAGTCCGCAGATTTTTACTAGAGTTTTAGAACAGTTATCCCTGTCCCCATTGTCCGAGGCAAAATTATTCCAGAAGCGGGCATTGGCAGTTTCTTTTGAATCAACAAAAGAACGAACCAGTTCTTCCCGCACCTGAGGATTTTTTGCTGCTGCTTCTCCCAAAAGCATTCCGGCAAAACCAAGACTGCCAACAAAAGCTGCGCTCTGTGGAGTACGGATTCCGCTTTCAAAAATTACTCGGGCATCCTGGCCAAGAACACTGCGGATTTTCTTAAGCATTTTGCAAGGAGTCAAAAGGTCGATAGTAAAAGTTGCAAGGTCTCGGCTGTTTACACCGCAGGCTATGTATTTTTTATCTACAAATTTAAGAACTTCACCCAGCTTATCAACATCTTCTTCCAGGCGGAGTTCAACAAGGGCTGTAATTCCCAATTCCTGACATTTTTTTGCCATAGAAATCATTTTTTCTGTTGGAAGAATGCGGGAAATCAGAAGAACTGCATCGGCACCAGCACGGTAAGCAATTTCAATTTCCTTTTCAGCAATCAAAAAATCTTTGCGAAGAACTGCAGGACCTGAATGGCCGGATTCCTTCTCAAAAGAATCAACTGCGGCACAAACCTTCATCAGGTCGCCTAAAGTTCCCTTAAAATAGTTAGTTTCTGTAAGACAACTGATTGCGGCAGCACCAGCTTTTGCATAAGAAAGGGCAGTAGCGGCAGAATCCAAATCTGGAGCAATGTCACCCTTACTAGGACTGGCTCGCTTAACTTCAAGAATAACGCCTTTTGAACTCAAAAAAGAATGAACAGAACGCTGACGAGTTTCTGGAATATCAAATCCAAATTCCCAGCCCAACTGTTCAATATCACTTTTTCGACGGTTAACAATTTCATCTAAAATATTTCGTTCTGACATATCGTTACTATAAATAGTAACATATAAGTTTGTTACTGTCAATAGAAACATACCTAATATAGCAAATCCGTTAAAAAAAAGAGTCCATCGTGACTCTTTTTTAGGATTTACACAAAAATGGTTGGCGAGATTTATCGAGCCTAAAATCGAAGAACCGTTAAAAAAAAGGCTGCGATAGCGGGCTTTTTTAGG
>JAEDFX010000215.1 GCA_016297805.1 Treponema sp.
TTTTGTAAATCCTCAGTTGTTGAAACAACTTGCGGTTTACAAAATTAAAGAAGGTAATCCACAGATTACACAGATGTCACAGATAAGCTATTATCTGGAAAACTAAGTGTATCTGTGGATTTTTTATTTTCTAAAATCCACCGTAATTTCTACGCCATTAGAGAAGGTGGTTTTCTGAACAGAGCGGTCAGCACTTAAATATTCATGATTTGTCATTTCTACACCGGCAGTGCTTAGAATTGCTTCGTGAGAATAATTGTAGCTTTGAATAAATCTGTCTTTATTTTCTTTCCAGTGATTTTCATTGAGAATCCAGAACATTGGTGGCACTGCATACAGTTTATTAAACTTGTCTCTTTTATCCCAAACTAAAGGGAATCTATTATTGTAATCTCCCCAGTACCAGTAAGCAACACAACAATCGTGGTAAACAAGTTCCCATAACGGAAGGCGATTTTTTTCGTTCAACTGATAATTATTAATCTGTGGCGGAACCTCCCAGTGAATAACATCCATATTTCTGCCGGCATCTTCAGTTCTGTATGGACCAAGACTCATCATACCTTCAAAATAATCACAAACAGGAACAACAAAATCCATGCCGGTTTCGCTTCCAGTAATAAGTCCATATTCTTTACTGGCAACTCCCAGCAGTTCGTATCTGGCATTTTTACTTTCTGTTCTTGTCATTGGATGTTCTGAAGAATAACATTCCCGTAAACTGGAAGCTGTAGTTGTATCAAAAAAACGGGTATTAAACGGAATTTTCGAAAGTTCTTCAGAGATTCGTTTTCTGGCATAAAATGGTGATTTCAAATCACACATAGAAACACAGTTTATAAAATTTCCGTTTTTATCTTCTACTGGCCATGCATTAGTCAAAGAACCGTCTTTATTTAAATTAATATCCTGCGGAAAAGCTTCCTCACACCAGTCAGATGAAACATATTGCAGTTCTTTATAATTTTTAGGATCCATTACATCCTGATACATATCATATCTGCCGGTTAAAAATCCAAGTCCATTTATTTTCTCAACCTGAGCTGCTGACTGTTTATTACTCCATAGAACTTTATCAAATCCACTGTCGTGAATTTCCTTAACAAAATTATATGGAGTATGATTATTCCATTCCCAATACCAGCACCAGATATTTACTGCACCAAAAAGTTTTTCAATATTTTCTGCTGATTTTTCGCCTCGTTCCTGCTTTTTTTCATCAAAAGTAACAACCAGACCTTTTTTCTTTGCATATTCTCTATAAACCTTTGCTATACCTACATGATTTCCTGAAGTAAGGAATTTCTGAGTTAGCTTTCTCTCATAGCCAAAATAACCTTTTTGGGAATGCCAGATTGTTTTTACGGAATTGTAATCTCCTTCCTGCAATTTAATTGAAGCATCATCGGGAGTTTCAATGATAGAAATAAAGCCGCTGCCATCCTTCTGATTTGCGATTCCATAAAATGGCATACATATACCATGTCCCGAATAAGCCGGTAATTCGCCGGTGTAAATATCTTTTTCATTCCAGTCGAATCGGATTCCTTCATTCATTGGAATTACAAAATAATCATCTTCAGAAGAAATCATCCTTTGCGGAAAATAAACAACATCTGGCAGATTGACAGGCTTGTTATCTGAATTTTTTAAATTAAGACTGTAAGACAATTCATCTTCTTTAAGTTCTGCTCTGATATTTACTTTACATTTTCCGGAAGCATAAAAACCTTCAAGAATAATAGAATTATCAATTACTTTTCCGGCGGTAATAAACATGCCGTTAAGCATATCTTCTGCCTGCTTATAATTTTTAGAGATTCGTTTATCAAACACATTAAAAGAAGCTTTTTCTGCATTACAGGTAACTTTCAGAATATCATTTTCCAGTTCCAGAGCATCCGTAAAATTTGAAGTTTTTACTTCATCAAAACGAACTTCTTTTACCTTTGAGTAAGTTTTTCCTTCTCCTACAAAACGAGGTTCAATGTATCTGACTCCTTCAGGAACTGTGATTAAAGAATAAATTACCTGATATCCATCCTGTGGAACTGCATAAGTAGGAGAGTAAATCCAGTTAATAACCTGTTTATTTTCATCTTGTAAAACAAAACTGCTGTTAAGCTTCCCGTACGCTAAGAAAACCTTACAGGCTAGTAAATAATATTGGTTTTTACTTTCTGGATTTACTTTTACCGGCTGTGTAAAATTCACACTGAAGTCCTGGTCTCCGGTGTATAGAATCTCATAAACAGGAGTATTATTTTCGGAAAGCAGTTTTCCGTTCATACACCCCTGATCTCTAGCCCATTTACTCCAGTTTTTCATATCATTCAAAGGAATGGAATTATATTCACCATTTATAATCTGACTTATATTTTCTTCTATTCCCTGATCTGTAAAGGCTCTGATTTTAGTTTTTGATTTTCCTGTAACAGTCATAGTCA
>JAEDFX010000216.1 GCA_016297805.1 Treponema sp.
TATGTCAACAATTTTTGAAAAGCTGGGGATTGAATCGCGGAAACAATTAAAAGAAGTGACAATTAAAATTTGACTGTACGTACCAATAATATTAGTATCAACAGCAGGAGGGGGAGTTCAAATACAGTCCTCTTGTAAAGGAACTTTCTGGAATTATTCAGCTGGACGAAAATTACGATTGCAAAGCTGATTATGCTTCATACCTGGATCAAAAATATGAATAAGATTTTTGTGGATACTGACGTAATTCTTGACCTGCTTGCACGGCGCCTTCCGCACTTTCATTTTTCTGCAGTTCTTTTTACCTTTGCAGAAATGAAAAAGCTTGAACTTTTTACAACTCCTATGATTTTTGCAAATACCTTTTACATTCTGCGAAAACAGCTGGGAAATGAAGAAGCAAAAAATGCACTCCGAAAATTGCGTGTCCTTGTTCATATAGTAGATTCATCAGAAGCAGTAGTAGACAAAGCCCTCAATTCAGACTTTGCAGATTTTGAAGATGCCGTTCAATATTATACCTCTCAGGAAAATGGCATCAATATCCTTTTAACCCGCAATCTTCGCGACTACAAAAATGCATCACTTATAGTACAAACGCCGGAAACTTTTCTTGTTTCTAACGGGTTGATTTGATTAAAGATTGTGATGAAAAATTCCTAGCCTGGAAGCGGTATATAATGAATACAAAAAGATTGACTTTTATAATAATATGCAATATATTGCATATATGCAGATAACAAATGATCAGATTCTTGGTATGATGCCGCCTCAGTTTGGATTGTTCGGGCTTCTCTTTGCTTTTATGAACAGACTGCAGTCAGCGGGGGATTCTTTTTATGAAGAGATAACCTGCAAGCAGTGGTTTCTTCTGGCATGTATGAATCTCTATTCAAAAGAGGCACCCACTGCAAATGAACTTGCCGAAACAATGGGCTGTTCCAGGCAGAATGTAAAAGAGATTCTCAACGCTCTTGTAAAAAAAGAAATCCTTGTTCTGAAACAGGATGAGAACGATAAACGCAAGCAGCGGATTTATCTGACGTCAAAGCAAAAAAGGCTTGCAAAAAAATATCAGAATAAAGAGATGGATTTTCTGGAGCTTTTATATAAAGGCATTTCTGATGATGAAATCAAAAATGTATTTCAAATAATTTCCAGAATGGAAAAAAATTTAACAGGGGCGGCAAGGGGAGTAACCAAAGGTGTCGCAGGTTCTGAAGGTCGTCCGGTTCAGGAGGAATCAAAATGAAAACAATCGTAATTTACACAAGTCAGACAGGTTTTACAAAAAGGTACGCAGAATGGATCAGCGAGGCGAGTGGGGCAGAGTGCGTAGAATTCAAACATGCTAAAAAAATCAAACTTTCTGATTATGATGCGATTGTATTCGGTGGCTGGTGCATGGCTGGGGGAGTTACAAAACTTGGCTGGTTTAAAAATCAGATTGCAGAACTTTCTTCTGAGAGTAAAAAGATTATGGTTTATATGGTGGGTGCAAGTCCTGCAGAAAGTCCTGATATTCCTCTTGCAATGGAAAGAAATTTTTCTGGTACAGAATGGAAAGGCATTAAGACCTTTTACTGTCCGGGCGGCCTGAATTATGACAAAATTAATTTCCTTTCTCGTTTTGCAATGAAAATGCTGGCAAAATCTCTTACTTCAAAAAAAGATGCTACAGAGAAAGATAAACAGATGGCCCAGATGTTTTCTCATTCCTACGATATTTCCGACAAAAAATACATTGAGCCGATTCTTGCGGAGTTGAAGTAATGAAAAAGATATTTTGCGTTATTCTCGGAATAGTCTTACTTGGAACAAGTGGATGTCTTTCCTTAACAGCTTCCATGAAAAAGAGACTAGTGAAAATTGAAAATGAATACATTGATATGGAAACTGTTGAGGACGGAATCTTTGAAGGCCACAGCGAACTTGCCCCTGTAAAAGTTGATGTAAAGGTTCTGGTCAAAAATCATAAGCTGATAAAAGTTGAACTTCTTCGTCACGAATGCGGTCTTGGTCACACGGCAGACGTAATTGTAGATAAGATGGTAGAGCAGAATACCTGGGATGTTGATGCAGTCAGCGGAGCAACAGTTTCCAGCGGAGTAATAAAGAATGCTGTGAATAAGGCTTTGCGCTAATTATCTGCTCAGTCCGAATTTCTTCAATTCCAAAAATGGTGAACACTGGTAAACTGTAAACTCGTCTATAGCATCTTCCAGTGGAGGAGTGATTTGTTTTGCAACTTTTTCTGCTTACAACATATATGCTGTAAAAAATATTAACATGAACGGTAATTACAACTGTGATGAATGCAAAGACCATTCTCTGAAACTGATTTCTAGGCATAAGACCTCCTTAAGAAACCCCGCGTTAGCGGCATTGCAAGGATGCAATGAAGCACGAAGGAATGGAAAAAATTCAGACCAACTACAGCAGACAA
>JAEDFX010000217.1 GCA_016297805.1 Treponema sp.
CGTGTTCAAGAGGAATATTTATACAACGTGAAATCATTTCAATAGAAAGTCCTTCTTTCAAAAGAGCAATGGCAGCTTCATCAGCTTTCTTTTTTTCTCCGATTACAACACCAGCTCTTTCTCCAGCTTCAAAGCTTTCCTGTCGCTGAACTCTTATATCTGTTTCATAATCATATTCACCAAATAGCATATTTCTTTTCTCTTTTGTGGCTTGAATTAAGTATTCTCCAAGATAACCCTTTTCAAGACATTCATTTATTGCTGCATCATAAGTTTCGCGGTTACCTTTCTTGTATACTCTTCTGATTGTATCAATGCAATCACAATACCCTTTTAAGGTAGCACACTTGTTCAGAATATTCAAACATCTGTCGGCTTTTGGGTTATGTATATTGTAAACAGTTACTTCAAGTTCCAGCATTTTTTCATGGGAGTGACTTACATAGGAATCAGAAAGCAGCAGAACCTTTTCATCAGGATAAGGGTCTGTTCCATTGTAGAACACGTAGAATTCCGGCTCAGGAAGATAGAATATGTTTTTTCTGTATTTGTCATCATTAGGTATAAGCTTCTCATAAATTCTGGAAACATAGTTCAACAAACGAACGGGCATGTTTTCGTTTATAGTTGACTGATGTTCTATTAAAACTATCCATCGGCCATTAATCAGCATACTCACGTCATTATGCATTGTATGATAAATTGACTGTTCCAGACGTTTTGGTTCCATGGTCACTTCATTCATCTTCAGATTGGTGTCATGGATTGCGTTGTAGAGGGAAAGAAAGTTTTCCGGATGATTCTGGAATAAATCGGTGAATACCGAATCTTTGTGGTTTCTGTTTGGCTTTTCTGCCATGGCGGCCTCCTGTAGTAAAATTTTCTCTTACTTTAGTTATTGCCGCAATTTACGTTTTTTACCAAAATTCTGAAATTTTTTTTGATTATTTATGCGTCATGAATGTGTGGTGCAAGTGTAAAAATTATTCAGCGTATACACCGATGTCAGTCATTGCTGTACCACGAGTGGAAGCTCCTTAAAAGTTTTTTGTTCTGTGTAAAGCGGGATTTCATATTACACTGATGTCAGTCATCGTTGTACCACTTTTTTGTTTTGTGGCATGATACTTTTGAGTAATAGAAAATGAATATGCACCATCCACGTCAGTCTTTAAAAAATATTTTTTGACAAAAAAAATACCCGCCGGCACAAATTGTTTCACAAAGTGTATTGGCAGGTATTTTTTTTGATTATATAAACACTTATAATTTATGTTTTTATTTCTTTATCTGTTCAGCAAGTTCTTTTACGTGCTCCAGAGAAATGCCTATACATCTAGCAACCTTCTCAATGGAATCACCTTCCTTCAACAAAGCAATAGCATCTTCATCGGCTTTTTTCTGGGCTCCAATTTCCTGTGCCTTTTCTACTTCATCTTCCAAAATATCTGCAAAATACATATATTCATCCTTGAACATGGGTTCTGCTTTTGCCAGAGTTACGGAATCCTGAAGTTTTTTTGTGAACTTGGATTTTGCCTTAAGGTTGTAGATGAACTCCAGGACACTGCTGACTTCCTCATCGGCTGCTTTGGCATAAGCACTACAATTGTAGAATAACTTGTGGGTTTTGTCATCAATTTCTACGAGTGGAAGTTCCCTAAAAGTTTTTTGTTCTGTGTAAAGCGGAATTTCATGCTTGAACGGGTCATCCTTGCAGATAAACAGGATGTAGGTTTCCTTCAGGTCATTGAATCTTGTCCTGCGTGGTGTTGTGGAGATATCTGCGGCACTGAGGTAATAGCGGGAACGCATCAGCAGATCATCATAGTCGCCGGTCTGCATCTCCATATTGAACACCTTGTCACTGTCCTGAACAAACACATCCATGCGTACACCGCGGGTTTCGTAATAATCATCCAGCGGATGTTCACTCTGGATGTATTGAATATCTCGTACTTTGATTCCGAGCAGAAGTTCCAGCATCTCCTTGCAGAGTTCTTTGTTGCGCATGACTTTACAAATGTGTAAGGCCGCTGGCGGCCGGTGTTCTATAGCAAAGCGTTAAAAAAATTGCTCCAGCAATTTTTAGCTTTACCAAATCAATTGTCGGAAAACTGTAAGTCTTCCCATTTTTTTGAAAACTGTCCCATTTGGGCCTCCAATATTACTTAGTATGGAATTAATTTCCTCTATAGGTAATATGGCCTCAGTTATACGATTTTAGGAAATGAATCTGGTAAAAATGCAGGATTTATTTTTCAATTACATACAGGTTTTGAATTTTTTTAGATTTTGTATGTAAACTCTTAGATGGTTCAGTAGAAATAGTTTGGATTTAGATTGGAATTACATACATTTTTGAAGTTTTTGGTTATTTTGTATGTAATATCTTGGAGGGTTCAGTAGAAATTGTTT
>JAEDFX010000218.1 GCA_016297805.1 Treponema sp.
GATAAGGACACACACATGATTCAGGAAAACATCATTAATTTAAGAAACGCATTTAATTACAGTCAGGAAGAAGTAGCCGAAAAAATCGGGATTTCCCGCCAGGCCTACGCAAAATGGGAAAAGGGTGAAACAATTCCCGATATAGAAAAATGCGCTCTCCTTGCAAAGCTGTACAACACTTCCATTGATCAGTTATATGCCGATGCAGAACCAATCGAAGGTTTCCCTGAATCAGAAGAACTTCCTCCCGCTCCAAAAGGCAAACACATCTTTGGAACAGTAACCATCAATGATAAAGGTCAGATTGTAATTCCCAAAAAAGCCAGAGAAATCATGAACTATAAACCCGGCGACAGCCTTTTAGTTCTTGGAGATGAAAACAGCGGTCTTGCACTTATGAAAGCTTCCGATTTCATAAAAAGTGCTTTTGCTGCAATAAGAGAAGCCCGAAAAAAAGGCGACTAAACTTATAAAATTAAATTATATTCATCTTTATGTTTTTAAACATGATATACTTTCTTCCCCCTTAACATTGATGGAGCAATTATGGAAAAACTTACGCTTTAAAGTTCAAAGCACTAACAACAGCAGCAACACCGGCACGTCCAACGTTTGAACTTAAGCCAACGCCCCATGCATCATCACCATTTTCTTTTGTAATGTGAACGTAAGCCATAGCTTTTGTATTTGCACCTTCACCAATTGAATGTTCATGGAAAGAAACAATGTTGAACAATGGAGCTGGAGTCTGTTTAAGAGCACCTACAAAGGCATCCAAAGGACCGTTTCCGTTTCCTGTAATTGCGTAATCCTTTCCTTCCCAGTTTACAGTTGCCATACAAGCTACCTGTTCTTCATCATTACCACCACGAGCACCTTCAATGTGGCGTTCTGTAATGTCTTTTACAGTAAGTGGAGAAGTTGTGTTGAGCCATGCATCGGCAAAAGCATCATAAACTTCCTGATTAGAAATTTCACGCTGTAATTTATCTGAACAATTCTTAACAACAGTTCCCAGGAATGGATGCATAGCTTTTG
Source organism: Treponema sp. (assembly GCA_016297805.1). Taxonomy (GTDB): domain Bacteria; phylum Spirochaetota; class Spirochaetia; order Treponematales; family Treponemataceae; genus Treponema_D. The sequence continues at coordinate 1,039 of JAEDFX010000218.1, forward strand.
GAACAATAACACCAAAGTATTTTTCCAGAATAAATGCAGCACCACCCTTTCCAGACTGACTGTTAATACGGATAATACCTTCGTACTGGCGGCCAATATCATGAGGATCGATTGTTAAGTATGGAACATCCCACAGAGCGTTTTCTTCCATCTTAACGCGAGCAGCCATACCTTTACGGATTGCATCCTGATGTGAACCAGAGAAAGCTGTGAATACCAGTTCTCCAACATAAGGCATACGTTCATAAATTGGCATGCCTGTATATTTCTGATAAGCCTCTGCAATTGCAGGAATATCTGTAAAGTCTAATTCTGGATCAATACCCTGTGTAAACATGTTCAAACCAACGTTTACAATATCCAGGTTACCTGTGCGTTCACCGTTTCCAAAAAGACAGCCTTCTACACGGTCTGCACCAGCCAATAAGCCAAGTTCACACTGAGCAACCCCTTCACCGCGGTCATTGTGGTTATGCAATGAAATAATGACGTTTTCGCGGTTTGGGAAATTCTGGCAGAAATATTCAATCTGGTCTGCAAACTGATTTGGCATTGCACATTCTACAGTTGAAGGAAGGTTCAAAATTACCTTGTGATTTTCATCAGCAGCATCGCCCCATTCTTTTACAACAGCTTCACAAACTTCAATTGCGTAATCAATTTCTGTTGTAGAGAAAGATTCAGGAGAATATTCCAGCTGAATTTCTGTACCTTCGCTCATGCTCAAGCAAGATTTAACACAGCGAATACCATCAATAGCAATCTGTTTAATTTCTTCTTTTGTTTTACCAAAAGTGTATTTTCTCTGAGCAGGAGATGTTGAATTATAAAGGTGGAAAATTGCCTTTTTACAGCCCTTCAAAGATTCAAATGTACGTTTAATCAAATGTTCACGAGCCTGGCAGAGAACCTGTAAAGAAACATCATCAGGAACATGATTCTCTTCAATAAGACGACGTGTAAATGCAAATTCAGTATCTGATGCAGAAGGGAATCCTATCTCAATCTGTTTAAAACCAAGTTTTACAAGTAAATCGAAAAATTCTAGTTTCTGTTCAACACCCATAGGATTAATAAGGGCCTGGTTTCCGTCACGCAAGTCTACTGAACACCAGATTGGAGCGTGTGTGATGTGTTTTGTTGGCCAAGTTCTGTTGAATGCAGGTACATCTTCAAAAGCCTTGTACTTTCCGTTTACTTTCATAAAAAACTCCTTAATAAAAAAAGACCCGCCGCAACTGCGACAGGTCTTGTTATTTGCTAATCAGTTATCAACACAAACTTAATATCTACCCATCAATGCAGTTACGCTAGAGAAAATTCAGATAGTAGTAGTAGGTT
>JAEDFX010000219.1 GCA_016297805.1 Treponema sp.
TTTCCTCTGATGAGTGGAATTCCCGTGGTTGGAATACAAGACAAGGAATCCGCTATAATCTGATTTTGCTTTGTAAAGAACTTGTGCAGGAGATGTAGGTTATGGCAAATTTAATGACAGTATAAAAGTTTCTGATAGAATTTTTGGCTTTAATACGCCTGCTCAAAGAGAATTCAATTATGTTTTTCGAAAAGTCGCTTTTGAGCTGGCTGTAAAGCATAATGTAGGAATATCCTTTAGTTTTCAAATATACATGAATTAAAGGTTCACACATTATTTTTCAGATTGTATTACCCTAAAGCTACGTCCAGAACCATCATTAGGGAAAAACCAATCATGAACATAATTGTACCTAGATTGGAATGGCTGTTATCTTCTTCTGCAGCCATTTCTGGTACAAGCTCTTCTACAACAACGTAAAGCATAGCACCAGCAGCGAAACTTAAAAGATAAGGTAAAACTGGAACAATAAACTGAGCAAGAAGAATTGTAATGAAACCAGCAATAGGTTCAACTATTCCTGTAAGAACGCCGTACCAGCAGGCTTTTCCTTTTGAAAGTCCCTTGCTGTGAAGTGGCATGGAAATGATTGCTCCTTCAGGGAAATTCTGAATTGCAATACCAATTGCCAGAGCCAGTGCTGCAGAAGCAGAAACCTGAACGGCACCTGTATACCAGGCCGCATATAAAACACCGACGGCCATTCCTTCCGGAATATTATGAAGGGTAACGGCAAGAACCATCATTGTGGTTTTCTTCAGCTTGCTTTTTGGACCTTCTGCAGTTTCGTTTATGTGCATGTGGGGAGTAACAACATCAAGTAAAAGAAGGAACAGCATACCAAGGCAGAATCCAATTACGGCAGGAATAAAGCCTAATTTTCCCATTCCCTGTTCTGTTGCCTGATCAATTGACGGGATCAACAAACTCCAGACACTGGCTGCAATCATAACGCCTGCAGCAAATCCAGAAAGTGCCTTTTGAAGCTTTGGACTCATTTCTTTTTTCATAAAGAAAACGCAGGCAGAACCTAAAGCCGTTCCTAAGAATGGAATTAATAATCCTTTTGCAATAACACTAATCATAAAAGCCCCCTTAAATAGTCGTCACAAGGTAGACCCAAAAGATGCATAAAACCGAAGTGGAAGAATTCCTGAATATTGCCAATAAAAATGTCTGCAATTTTTTCCAGAAATTCAGTTTTTGCACTTGTGAGGATTTTCGACTTTTTTCTTCTGGTGAATCTGCCATATCTTTAATTTACAAAAAAAAGAATAAATTCGCAAGAAAAAGATAACAGCGTTATTGCTTTTGTTCAGGCTGATGATGTTTTTGACCCGGAAGTTCTTGATATGCTGGACCGTCTTTGCCACCGCCTGTAAAATGAGGTCCATATGCCAGCAGTGTTACTTCCCTTGTGAACTTGAATATTCCTATTGGAAACAACGAAGGCTTTGATGTTGCAAATCCATTTGAAGAAGTAATTCCTACCGACCCACAGGAGCTTGCAGAAAAGAAAGCATTTATCCTTAGCTGTGAATCTCTGGTAAATGCCCTTGTAAGTGAAGATGCCACAGAAACCTTCCTGGTTTTGAATCTGGAACAGTATTCCGAAAGCCTTGAAACAGCAATGAATAAAATTACTCCACCTGCCATGAACATTTTTAATGATTCGGAATTTCAGTCTGATAAATATATAATCCGCTCGGCAGGACTTTCTTACACAGAATATGAAGAGGGAGCTGCCAGGGGAAGTCATGCCCCTCCTTTATGATAAAATTCCGCTCCCTAAAAGTTTACTCAAAAAATCAAATGCATGTTACACTCTTGTTGTATTCTCATAATTGTAAGAAAGTATGGTGCACGTATTTTTCTACGCCTGAGTCCGTGGGGCTCACAGGAGTTACTTTGGCTAATCTTGATTTATTAATGCGGTCACTGGAGTTCATCGAGGAACATCTTGAAGATACTGTGGCAGTTCAGACGGAAGATATTGCTTCTGCTTGTTATGCTTCTAATGAAAGCGTGTGCGGTTCGGAAGATGTTGTGTTCAGAATAGGAGGAGATGAGTTCGCTCTGCTTACAAACTCAAGGAACCAGGCTTATGCCCAAGAACTCAAAGAAAAAATTCTTGCTATGAATGAACAGCCCATTCAGTTTGAGGGGAAGAATATCCCGCTAAGCCTTTACGCAAAAACTGTAAAGATTGAAGATAAGACGGTCCGCTACGCCGAAATGTTTCCAAAGCTGATGATTCCTGACACGGAAAAAACGAATTAAAAAAGTTGATGGCAAACAATATCAAGAATCCAAATGACAGCGGTGCTAAAATCATCATATAAACTTTTGGAGGAGCCAGATATGGA
>JAEDFX010000220.1 GCA_016297805.1 Treponema sp.
TGCTTCAATCTCAATCTCCAAATCAATAGGACAATACAAAGAAACAATATTATTTGTTTCCCGAATCTTTCCTCTAATCCAGTCCCACAAACTCAAAACAGTTTCCACAGTTCTAAAGAATAATCTGGATGCAAACGGTTCCGCTGTAATCGGTATCTCATCTTCTGTACTTCTGTAAGAATTTCCAGAACGTATTAACTCAGTTTTTACATCAGCAACAAAATCAATCACTCTGTTAAATGAAAGCAGCCTGGAAAACTTATCTATAATCAATAAGAGTTCTATACCACTTCTACTTATAAGAAGGTGTCTTAATGTTTCATCTGTAAGCTCTTTGTATTCTGTAAAGCCTCTGAAAAAAAGCATTCGACTTTTTATTCCAGAGGTTAATTTTTTTGAAGTCGCTAGCAATCGCTTAATTACTCTGTTGTTTGTATTTACATCAGAAGTCTTAAACTCAGAAGCAACAGAAAATACAATATCTGCCATTCTGTATGTAATGTCAGAAATTTCCACAGAATTATTGAACTTCTTTTTATAAACAGATTTTTTTGATAATTTCTCTTTATTTTTAATAGTGCTTTTCGGAATCTTCTTATACTGAGCTTTTTTCGAAACCTTTGTATTTACATTTGCATTTCCAATAACAGTAACTTCATAATTCTGGCTTTTCGGTTCATTTTCATATTTCAAATAAACCGAAAATCTATATCCCTTATCCCAGTACAGTGTCAGTTCATTAAACAAACTTCCACTTACTAAACTTTCAGGAACGGTTTCATGAAATTTTTCATAATTAAAATTACCTGTCTTATTGAAATATGCATCATAACTGTCTTCTTTTGTTGGTAATCTTGGGGTTTCATCATAAACCGGAGTAATAATTGAAGCACCAAAAGCAAAATAAATTCGGTCTCCCTGTTTTATTTTCCTTTTTAAAGGAACGGTTACACCATACCAGCCATTTTGTTTTCCATTCAAAACAATAGCTGGAAAACTGGTATTTAATAATTCAACTGGTTTGTTCTCAGTATCTATGAGTACTACCAGTGGAATTACCGGATATGGCGGATCTCCATACATCATATCCCAGTAATATTCACTGGTTGGATTACGGAAATAGTAATACATTTCTACAGAAGCTGATTTTGAATTTTCATCTGCCGTAAAGGTATATCCGACAAACTCTATTTCACGTACAAAGTCACCTTCAATTTCAGTTTCGTAATAATCGCCTGTATCTTCATCTTCCACCTCAACTTCATACCAGTCTGTATGATAAAGGCCGATACTATCATTTCCAATAACACTATAACTCATCTATCAACTTCCACTTACAGTAATCTGCCAGTCAATCTGCAGACTGTCTGCAGAAGTAACATTTACACTTGGAGTAATCTGTGCATAAGCAAGGCACTTTGCAGAAGTTGTATTTCCATTCAACAATGCAACTTCGTTAATTCCGTTAGCACTCAAATCACCTGCAGCAAAAGCACAACGATACAAAATTACATTCTGTCCTGTTGCGCCAAAAGCTCCCTGAGTCTTTGGATAACCGCTGGCCAATGCTTTATAACTTCCTGTCTTTGTATTAACACTTGTATTTGCTTTGGGACTTGAACCTGTCCAGCCGGTACCCACAAGCATATAACCATGAGTAGCATCAACCTTAGTCTGTGTTGGAGTTGAAAGCATCCAGTCAGCAATAAGGCCATCCCCCTGATTAGTAATAGTGTTGTGGTGTCTGAAAATCATTTCCTTTTCAGGCAATCTAAACAATTTTCTAATCAGGTTATTTGGAATCTTTTTCACTTTTCCGTTTTCATCAAGAACAGTTACAGTAACCATTCCTTTCAATCTGTTTGAACTATTAATCATTTACAAAATCCTCTCAACAATGCAAAAACAATACTGGTAACAATTGCGCCACCAGTTCCACCAATAAGCGTTCCATACCAGAAAGAATCCTTCTTTTTTTCCAATGCTTTTTCCAATTCATCATTCCGAATTCCTAATTCCGCATTCCGAATTTCCAATTGGTCAGCACGTTCTTTCTCGTAAGCCAATTCGCCACCCACATCTTCAAGAACTGCCTTAACAGCTTCCTGACTTGTTCTTTCAATTTCTTCTTCTGCAATTTCCATAATTCGCTCAATGTCCTTATCGTCGTACATCATCGTACTCATCCCATTCCTGGCATCGTTTTCGGAATCGTTCTTTTCCTTCTGCGATGGTGTCACAGACTGAGCCGTAACCTTCGGCAACAGTACGAGCATCAGCATTATGAATACGGTTAATTGCTTCCTGGCTTTTCTTACAGGCTTTTGCATTTATTTCCTCCGAATCATCGTGAATAACAGGATC
>JAEDFX010000221.1 GCA_016297805.1 Treponema sp.
GATTTTTCTATTTGAATCCAGGAACTTTGATTTCTATATTCCGTTGGAGTCATACAAGTTTGTTCCTTAAATTGTCGCATAAAGTGATATTCTGTTTTATAACCGCATTTTTCACCAATTTCAGCTACTGTATCATTGGTAGATTCCAAAAGTTTTTTTGCTTTATTTATTCGTCCTGCAATTACATCATTAATGACGCTGTGACCAAAAATCTTTTTATAAGTATGTTGAAAACTTGAAACGCTTAAATTGACGTAATTTGCCATATGTTCAATATTTTTAAAAGTATCAGGAAATTCAAACAAAACTGAACGCAAATAAGTGAATTTATCATTTTTTGAATTAAGCACATCCGGTGAGGGCTGTTCTTTATTCTGTATTACTCTGGACAATTGGTGAAAAAGAATACTTACATAATTGTTTTCCATTATTTCATGATAGGGTTCAGAGGAATAATGTTCAAAAACAATATTATGAATAACCTTAGTAAGATTTTCTACAGATTTTAGTTCCACAGGCTCATCAAAAATAATTCCAAGATTTAATAAATAGTCTTTATCTGCTTCATCCATGTTAAAGAAAAACCAGTCATCTATGTATAAATCTTTCGCAGGCTTATAACTGCATGGAGTAGTAGGATTAAATAAAATATAGGAATTCTCTTTCACATAAAAAGCTTTTCTGTTGATGGTAAATTTTGCGTCAGTTTTTACAAATAAAAGTAAATAAGCACCTGGGCCTAAAGGTTTATCCATATAGAAATTTTTATCATGATCAAAATTATAACCGATCGAACCAACTTTAATTGCCATAATTAAAACATAACATATTATGCCTAAAAATCAATTTAAAAACAGAAAATGTTATATATTACAGCAGAAAAGAAAATTGTTAAAATAAAAATAATACTTATACTTGTTGTTATGAGTGAATTAAAATTAAACAATTGGAAAGATTTAGATTTTGGAAATCCTATTTCAGGAAATATTTTTTGTGCCGACCCGACTGCAGTAGAATTTGAAGGCCGGCTTTATGTTTATGGAACAAATGATCATGAACAATATTTAAATGCAGAAAAAAACACCTATGAAAAAATAAAATCTCTTGTCTGTTTTTCTACAGAAGATATGGTGAACTGGACATACCACGGTCAAATCAATATTGGAAAAATTGCTCCCTGGATTTTGAATTCCTGGGCTCCTTCTGTTTGTAAACGAATTGAAGAAGACGGTCTTACTCATTTCTATTTGTATTTTTCTAACAGTGGCTGTGGTGTTGGTGTCATAACTGCTACATCTCCTTTAGGTCCATGGTCTGATCCACTTAAAAGACCTTTGATTAATTACGATATGCCTGGCCTTAACAGTCCTGCTCCTTTTGATCCTGGAGTTTGTATTGATGATAATGGAACCGGATGGCTTACTTTTGGTGGTGGAGTTGTAGAAGGTCATACTCGTGATTTGCCAGGCTGTTCAAAAATCATCAGATTAGGAAAAGATATGCTTTCAATTGATAGTGATTTTGTGGATCTGGAAGCACCATATTTTTTTGAAGCCAGTGAATTAAATTTTATAAATGGAACTTTTGTATACACTTTTAACAACTGCTGGGAAGAGAGAGCCAAATGGCAAGACCGCTGGAGAGAAAAATCCCCTTTATGTAGCATGGCTTACATGACTACAAAAACACCATTAGACAGTAAAAGCTGGGTTTATCAGGGACACTATTTTAAAAATCCCGGAGAAATGGGCTTTGAATACAGCAACAATCATACCCACTTAGAAAAGTTTAAAGGACAATGGTATTTATTTCATCACACAATGAATTTACAGAAAAATGCCGGGTCTGATGGAGGATTCAGAAGTCTGGCTGTAGATAAAATAGAAATTGATGAAAATGCTGTTTCTATAAAAATGGCTCAGGCAACTAATAAAGGCCCAGATGCAATTGGAAATCTTAATCCAGATAAGTTAGTTTCAGGAACCTGCATGGTAACCTGCAGTGATATTATTTATGAAAACGAAGAAAATCCTAAAGAAATTGCAGTTAAGTCAAAAGAAGATGGGGCCTGGACTTTCCTTAAAAATGTAGAATTCAGCAATACTTTGAAGAATATGGAAATTGAAGCAAAAGGCAATGGCACCATCTGTTTTTATGCAGATTCAGTTTCTGAAGAAGCTTGTATTGGAAAAATAGAGATTAATTCTATTGATTATGAAAATTATAAATCAAAATTAATAAAGAAACTGGACGGTATTCATAATCTGTTCATTCTATTTACAAAAAAAGATTGCTGTTTAAAAAACTGGACACTAATTTAACAAT
>JAEDFX010000080.1 GCA_016297805.1 Treponema sp.
AGCGCCTATCTTAGGCTGCCTTAGTTGAGCAGCTGACAGAAAATGCTTAATTTTAGATAAAGCCTTGCTCTTGCAGGGCTTTTTTCATTTATGGAGTTATTGATGCATCCAACATATTATTGTGAACTAAAAGATATTGCAGATGCATTTGAAAAACTTCTTGATATTGAATATATATATACTTTGAAAAGTAAATCTTCAGAAATTGGTACAAAAGAAATCCATATTCGATTTTTACGTGAACATCTTTATCATCTTTCTGGATTACAACATTTTGAAGATGTAATAAAACTTAAACTTTTTCGTGAACATAAACGTTCCTCAAAAGATTTCTTTTATGATTTGAAATTTGGAAGTATTACTACTTCAGATATTGCTAATTCAAAAAACTATACATTGGATAAACAAAAACGACTTTACTATCTGCTTATGCTTGAACATTTACTCGATACAAATAAAAGAATTTTTGATTTTGATAATGTTATTCATGGTAAAAATCGTAATTTTGAATCTAAAATCCGAGCAGAATATCTACTTAAAAATGTTGAAAATAATACGGATAATGTATTTGTTTTCTTAAGCAAAGGGACTATAGAATCCATATATTCAACTGTTTCTATTATTTCACCTGGCGACGATTATTCTCGAGGTCAACGAGAAGAATGTATGTTAATAAAAAAGAAGTTCTTGAAAAAAAACATAACAGAAACTCTCTATATTCATCCAGCCTATTTCAAAAATCATTTGGAACTTTCAGAAACAGAACAGGATTATATAAACAGAACACCAGAACTTAAAGCTATATTGGAAAGTTAAACTCCGCGCTTACATCGCTCATGGTGAAGTTCACCCAGTACCCACACCACAGTTGAAGTGCAGTTACATTGAGGGCCTTTTTTATTTAACAAAAATATTTCCTGAAATTGTTCGTATTTGAATTTCTGGGCCGCCACCAAAATAACTGTTTTTGTATTCATTTCTTGGGGTCAGACGAAGATTGTTGATTTCATCTCGTAAAATACCGCTGGTAGAAGATGCAATCAAATCAAATCCGAGAGATTTATTCTGGAAAGAAAGGAGAACTTCGCCAGTTTTGCTGTATATTCTTGAACTGGCTTTTGGCTGTGTTAAAAGTGAAATTTCGGTGATTCCACTGTCTGTTGTGCTGTCAAAATAATCAGCAGTAAGTGAAGAAATGTAGATTGAACCAGTTGTGGTTTTTACAGAAAGTGTTTCAGTTTTTGCAGTATTTATATCAATCTGACCTTCAAAATTGGAAAGTGAAATAAAAGAGGTTGCAGAAATTTCCTGTCCTTGTATTTTCCCATTTAGAGATTTTATTGTGAGTTCTTCACTGCTTAAAATCTGAAAAATAATCTGTCCTTTTTGATTTTCAATGTTGATGGTTTCGAAAATTGTTTCGTAAGGGATGTAGATTTTTATATTGCAATAATCAGAAGGATAAAGTTTGTTTTTATTTGATTTCAGATACAAAGCACCATTTTCTTCTTCAAGCTTAGGAAGTTTTTTTCTGTTGTTGGAATATAGTTCTACAAGAATTTCATCACCGTAAATATTTTCAATTGTCAGATTTTCAAAGCTTAAATCAAAATCAAGATTATGAATGTCTGAAAAAGTCTGGGAAACAATAAGATTTGGTTCAATTGCAAAGAGAAAAATAGTGGATATTGAAATTATGACTAGGGAAATTACCCTTTTAATGGAAACCATCGTCTATAAATATATCATTTTGAAATGAAATTTAGTATATTTTAAATAATGAAAAATAAACAAAAGAATGAACTTGCAGTTTGTGGATTTGCTGCAGTAAAAAAATTGGAAAAAAATCATCCTGAAAAAATCACACGTCTTTATTTTACAGAAGAAGTTGCTCCAAAATTTGGCGGATTGTGTCGTAAGCTGGCAAAAAATCATGGTATTTATAATCAGAAGCCAGCTGCTGATTTGGAAAAGCTTAGTGGAACGGTACATCATCAGGGCGTAGTTGCAATGATTGAAGCTCCAGAAATTACACCTTTGGATTCGGATATTACAGATTCTTGGGTCGAAAACGGAGAAAATGCTGTTCTGCTTGATAGAATTGGAAATGCAAACAATTTTGGTGCTATTGTGCGTTCAGCAGCTTTTTTTGGAATTAAAAATATTGTAATTCCTTTGGATGAATCTCAATCGTCAATAACGACATCTTCTTACCGTGTGGCTGAAGGTGGAATGGAGTATGTGAATATTTATTCTGTTCGTTCCTCTGCCCGCTTGCTGGAAGCTTTGGCTGGCAAAATGATTCGCGTAGGAACTGATTTGAGTGCTAAAAAATCTGTAAAGGATTTGTCTGCAATTGCAAATGGTGAAAAGCCTTTGCTGGTAGTTCTTGGAAATGAAGAGCATGGAATCAGTGATGTTGTAAAATCAAACTGTGATGAACTTGTGATTATCCCATGGGCAGGAATGTCTGAAGGTGTTGAGGAATCTTGCATTGACAGTTTGAATGTTGCTCAGGCATCTTCCATTATTTTTTATGAGATGATGAAAAAATAGAGAGATATAGAAATGAAAAACTATTTTGATTTAACAGGTCAGGTTGCTGTTGTAACAGGTGTAATTTTGCCAGTTGATGGCGGATATACATCTATGTAATTGTGTGAGGTCGCTATGAAGATTAAAACTGTTGCAGTTATTGGATTAGGAGCTGTAGGTGCCGTTGTTGGAGATCAGCTTGTTAAGGTTTTAGGAAAAAATCTGTATGTTGTTGTAGATGCAGACCGTAAAGCCAGATATATAAAGAATGGAATTTTCATTAACAATGAAGCCTGCAGTTTTAACTATGTGACTCCAGAAGAACTGCCAGTGGTAGATTTAATCATCATAGCAACCAAAAATCTTCAGATTGATGCTGCTATTGCAAATATCAAAAACGGTGTTGGAGAAAACACAATGATTTTGTCTTTGCTCAACGGTATTCAATCTGAAAAAGATATTGAAGCTGCTTATGGAGAAGCAAAAACTCTGTATGGCTTTATAATTGATTTGCAGTCCATCAACCTTAGTGGAAAAATCACTTGTGCCGGAAAGGGAAAAATTGTTTTTGGCGAAAAAAATAATGTAAGAACTGAACGAATACAGGCCATAGAAAATCTTTTCACTGAATCTGGAATTAAATATCTTGTACCAGAAAATATTCAGTTTGAAATGTGGAAAAAATTCCTTATAAATACAGTATTTAATTCTTTGGGCGGAATTACCCGTTCTACTTATGGTGGATTCAATTTTGATGTTATGAAATCTTTAGTTCGAAAAGTTGGATATGAAGTTGTTGAAGTGGCCAATGCAGAAGGAATTCCTTTGACTAAAGAGCTTCTGGAAGACGATATTAAAATGACCTGCGGATATGATCCTTTAGGAAAATGCTCTCTTTTGCAGGATGTGGAAGCAGGTCGTAATACTGAAAATAAATGGTTCTGTGGAACTATATGCAAATTAGGAAAGGAACATGGAATTGCTACACCATATTGTGAATTTCTTGGAGAACTTCTTGAAGGAACAGAACTGGTTCGAACAATTCGAAAATAATAATTGATTTCTGAAGCTGGTGAGAGAGTTTATGGAAAAAAGATCATTAGAAAAACGTGAAAAAAAATTTCTGCTTGTTGTATGTTGTCTTTCTGCAATATTAAGTCTTTTGTATGTTTGGAATGGACTTTTAGAACAGTTTTATATCGCAACATATATTTTTATAGGCATTCATCTTGCGTTTATTCCAGTAGTTTTGTTATTTAGACGTAAAGGGTTTGCTGTCTATTGTCTTATTTATTCAGTAGTTATAGTTTTTATTTTTGCTTTTCATAAAACCTATCTCTATAATAATCTGACTGGTGTATTGATAGTTATTATAGCTGTGTTGGTAATGCCAAAATTCAAAAAAGCAGCACTTATTATTTACGTTCTTGCAGTTAGTGTGGCGTTCGCAATTAATGAAGAAAATCTATGTCATTTTTTGATTCATGTAATCCGTTTCTCTTTAGCCTTTTATGTTTTTGACTTTGTAATGGTTGAAAAATATTCAGAAAAAAAACTTGTACTTTATGATGATGAAATTAAAATTTTAACCGAATTGAGTAAAAATAAACTTCAGAAAGCTATCGAACTGGAAGGGTTTTCTGAATCTACTATTTATAGACGAATCAAAGCTGCCTGTAATCGCAATAAAATGAGCAAATCTGAGCTTATAGATGAATTCAAACGACAGCAGACAATGAAACAAGAATAATTTCCCCTATTTGAACTTTTATAGAACCCCTTTGACGGATTCTTGACGGTCTCTTCATCTCTTATAGCGTTATATTTTCCTTGTGGATGTTTGAAAAGTACCTGTGGTGCAATCACATCTGCAAGGAGAGCTTATGTTATCTGAAAAAATGATAGTTACACTTAGTCAGCAGATAAAAAAAGAATATGAGTCTGCCTATCTGTATCTGGAAATTGGTGATTTTTTTGGTTCCCGTGGGTTAAAGGGATTCAGAAACTGGTATTTTGTTCAGGCTAGAGAAGAAGAAGATCACGCCATGGTTATTTATGAGTATATGCATGCAAATAATGCAAAAGTTCAGTTTTATTCAATTGAACCCGGCGACAATAAGTTTTCAGACTTAATTACTCCAATCAAAGCAGGAATAAATCACGAAAGGTTCATTACTGCTTCTATCAATAAGATTTATGAATTAGCTGAACATGAAAATGATTATAGAACCAAACAGTTTTTGAACTGGTTTATAGCAGAACAGATGGAAGAAGAAGATACGGCACAGGAAGTTTTAGACAAAATGGAACTGTTTGGAGAAACTTCTTCAGGTCTTTATCAATTGGATAAAGAATATGGTATGCGTGAATATGAAAAATGTTCACAGTTAAAATAATTGGAGAGAGTTATATGGATTTTGATATGTTTGTTGCTGGTTGCCTGTTTACAAGTTACTGCGCCGAAAAAGAACGAGTATTGAAACTTGAAGGAAAAGAAAAAATGAACTTTTGTATTAGATTTTACAGATGTAAGCATTGTGGAAAAATCATTGTAATTGTAAATGAATCAGGTGTTCCTACAATCTGCTGTGGTGAAGCTATGGATGAATTAAAACCATTAGTTGCAGATGAAGGACTGGAAAAACATGTACCAGTAATAAAGCAGGATGGTAATCTGGTGATTGTAAGTGTTGGTGAAAAACATCATCCAATGACAAAAGATCATCATATTGAATGGATTGTATTACTGACGGATAAGGGAATTCAGAAAAGATTTCTTTGTCCGGGAGATGAACCTAGAGCGGTGTTTGCCCTGATAGAGGGAGAGAGTATAATCGGAGCTTATTCCTACTGTAACATTCATAAGCTCTGGAAAGACAGTTAAAAAAGTTTTATTTAATTAAAAAAGGTTTCCCGACTATATACAAGGGAATGCAGTATTTTTTTCATAAGCAAAGTCCTATATTATTACCCCGAAGATAATGTAGTTAGATTCTCCTTTTTATGATAAAAATGGTGCTGGTCCCCCAGTGTTACTTGCCACTGGTGTATGGTCGGGATTTTTTTTTCAGAGTTATGTAACACAAGTTACCTAATAGAAAAATAATTGTAAAAAAAGTTACAAAAAACAACAAAAAAGGTTATTTTTCCATATTATTAAAAATATGGGCTTTTGGCAGAATGTTGATAAGGAAATTCAATATTTAGGGACAGTAAATAGGAAAACACTGTCATTTGCAACTGGAATTCCTGTTCAGACAATTAATAGAGCAATTCAAAGAGACAGTAGAGTTTATCTTGATGATGCTTTGAAGGTTGCGGCAGCATTGAATAGACCTGTTGAATATTTTCTTAATATTTATGAACCTGCCAATCAAACTGAATCTAAAACATTTGAAAAAAATCCTCTTCAATTATATTCAAAGCATAAAAAACTGATTTCTGATTGTGAATTTTTATCTGAAAGTGATATAAAAGTTGTAAATCAGGTTGCTCATACTCTGGCAGAAAAAACAGACGGTTATACAAAATAAATTTGCTTGTCTTTTATTAAAAAAAGCATTAAATCTTATGCTGATGATAAAAAAAGAAATTCGACGTTTAATTTTGATTCTTCTTGGCAGTGTATTGATGGCAGTGAATATTAATACATTTGTTCATTCTGCAAACCTTATTCCTGGTGGATTTAGTGGAGTAGCCCTTTTAATTCAGAATGCTTTTAGCAAGTATTTTAATATAAAGGTACCCTACTCTCTTTTAGTTTATACCTTCAATATTTTTCCAATTTATATTGGATTCAGGTACATTGGTAAAAAATTTACTTTGTATTCCATGCTTATGATTATAGTGTCTGGTTTTTTAACTGATGTTATTCCTGGTCTAAAGATTACAGATGATATTTTATTGTGTTCGATTTTTGGTGGTATCTGTAATGCTGTATCTATAAATTTCTGTTTAATGGCTGATAGTTCGTCGGGTGGTACAGATTTCATTTCGATTTATATTTCTGAAAAAACTGGTAAATCTGCCTGGAATTATATTATGGCATTTAATGTGTGCGTTCTGATAATTTCTGGTGTTCTCTTAGGATGGAATGCAGCTTTATACTCAATAATTTTCCAGTATGTATCCACTCAGGTTTTGAATTATTTGTATAAACGATATGAAAAAATTACATTACTGATTGTTACAGATAAACCTGATGAAGTTTACAAAATTATTAAAGAACAGACAAATCATGATGCTACTGTTTTTGAGGGGAAAGGATGCTATCAGGGAGCTGAACATAAGATGTTATATTCTGTAGTTTCTGGTTCTGAAAGTGGAAATCTTGAAAAACGAATTCGAATGTGTGATTCAAATGCGTTTATTAATGTAATTCGTTCTAAGTCTATTGTTGGAAGATTTTTTAAACGGGATTTAGAATAAAAAAGGACAGTCGCGTTGGACTGTCCTTTTTAATACGCTGCGCTATGTTAGGCAGGCTCGATAAATCTCGCCCCAGCCGTTTTTTTTGATGAACCTAAAGCAACCCTTACGGCTTGCTTTTTAACGGTTCTTCGATTTTAGGCTACTCTACATCGCAGTTGTTTGATTTTGCTGTTTTGATTTCTTTGCCGTCGGCTGTTAGTGGTACGCCGTTCAATGTCATTGTGTTGTTTACAATCTTCATTGTGAGCTTGAAGAATTTATCAGCATCGATTTTTGCTGGTTTTGGTGTTGATGGATCAGAACCTGCTGGAACTACTACTGTACCTGGTTTTGCCCAAGGTGCTGTAAGAAGTTCAACCTTTTCTTTTCCGTCTTCCATGTAATCACAAGCAAGGAGCATACCAAAGCTTTCTACACCTTTCATTTTACGTGGAGCAAGGTTTGCAGCAATCAAAACGTGCTGACCAAGAAGTTCTTCTTCTTTCAAATATGGTCTTAAACCAGACTGAATTGTGCGAGGAGTTCCTGAACCATCGTCTATTGTTTCAATATAAAGTTTGTCGCCCTGTGGGTTGCATTCAACTTTTTCAATCTTTGCTACAAGAATCTGAATGTGTTCATTGAAGTATTTGATTGGGTCAGTTTCTGCTTCAGATTTCTGATTATTGTCAGTTTTTGGTGCTTCTGCAGCTTTTGCTTCCTTTTTCTTCTGAGCTTCTGTTTTATTATCAGCGTGAGCCATCAATGTTTCCAAATCAAGTTCACCTGCAGCACATGGTGTTGTAATTCCCCAGTTTTCAAGAACCTGTGGATGAACTTCACCAAATACACCAGCAACTTCACCATTTACCATGAGAGCAGCCTGACGTCCAGGAATGAAGCGTGGGTCATTTGCTTCTACAACTTTGTATTCGTGGTCAAGGAAGTAAACAAGAGAACTTACTTCAGAAGCCAAAGTGTTGAAGTTTGCATCAGCAGAGGCTGTCATAAAGCCTAAGTGCTGGCGAGTAATTGTACCTGTATTTTCATCTTCTTTGAGGTAAGCAACTTTACCAATTTCAAAGATTTTGTGTGGATACATTGCGTTAGCAGAACCACTTTCAGCACGGCAAAGTGAAGAAAGAATTTCTGGACGAATGAACTGATAGTTTTCAGACATTGGGTTAGCAATTTCAATTACTTTTGAACCATCAATCAACATATTGTCGATATAGTCTTTCTTTGAACCAACGTAGTTGAATATCATTTCCTGGTAACCAAGTCCAACCATTAAAGTTTTTGCTTTACGGCTGAATTCTGTAAGTGGAAGAAGACGACCGATTGTGAAATCCTGAGGAGTTCTTGGTTCGAATGCAGAAACATTACAACCCATCATGACATCTTCAATAATATCTACTTCGTGGAGGAAGTCGTTACGGTATGGAGCTGGAGAAAGAATGATTTCTTCACCTTTGATTTCAATTGAGTTACCCATGCGAACAAGAGCATCTTCAACTGTTTTCATATCAAAATCAGAACCAAGAAGCTTGTTTACAGCTTTCAAAGTTGTTTTAGTTTTTGGCTGGAAGTAGAAAGGTGCAAGAATATCTTTTCCAAGTCCTGTTTCATATGGATGTTTTACTAAAATAGGTTTGATTGTGTATCCCTGATCAGCAAAATCGCAGGCAACGATATTAGCAGAAAGCATAAGATTTTCCATAATATCACCAGTAAGTTCTACCATAAGGTCACAGTCACCAACCTGTACAGCACCAAGTGTTGCAGAGTTGATGATTGGAGCCATAGAAAGAACTTCATCTTTTGCATCTACGAGCAATGGGAATACTTTTGCATCCTGTAAAATCCAGCCGAATTCTTTTCCTTTTGGATGATCTGTAAGAATCTGACGACATGTCATTTTCTCTTCACACTGAAGTGGAACAAATGATGTTTTGTCTGGATCTACGCCTTTATATGAAACTGGGAATTTAACCTGATCAACACGGTAAACACCCATAGAAATTGACTTACGTTTACGTCCAAAGTTCCATGCCAGTTTTTCCTGTGTCTGGATAATGTCTTTAAGCATTGGATCGTCGATTGGTTTTCCTGTAATCATGAAAGCAACCATGTAAGGACGTACATCTTTGATAGATGGGTCTACATTAACTACACGACCTTCGTAATCGCTGTTGCCAAAGTTTGACATCAACTTCATGTAATCTACAGTTTTTCCGCCTTCGTGGAGTTTAATCTGGCGAGCAACACCATTTGTTGACCACAAGTCTGGACGGTTTGTATCATTCAATTCAATTTTTACTACGCGTTCATTTTCTGGCTGGCTCATATCTGGTTTTTCATCAAGCTCAGCTTTTGCACAAGGAAGTACGTCTTCCAATGCATCATAAGTGTATTTTTTTCCAATAGCTTCAAAAAAGAGTTTTTCGTTACATTCAATTTTTGGCATTTTTTATTCCTTCGACGGGTATAAACCCAGCAAAATTTTAATACATAATTATAGAAGATAATGGGGATAAATTCAATTATAGTTTGTTTTCTAAGGTGTAGTATGCGAAATGGATTTTGCATACAGATGAGTGAAAATAGGTGAAAATGTATGTAAAAATTTTTAGTTTGAAAGAAAAAAAAGTTTTGAAATTATGAGAATTACATACAGAATGGAAAAAATTAAGGAAATGTATGTAATTTTGTGTGAATTATATTTTTGAAGTGGTTGATTGGGGAGATTTTTACATACAAAATTGAGCAAATTATAAAAAATGTATATGAAGTGGGAAAAGTGATGCTGTAAATAAGATATTTGTGCGAAGAATTTACATACATTTTGGCAAAAATTTGCCCTTTTGTATGTTAACTTGTTGAAATCTGTTGTTTCAGGATATGTTGGGGCGTTGCGGGGCCGTTTTGGTGTTTGATTTTGCCCCGCTGGAAGGGGTGGCGGAAGACTGCGAAGCAGGCTGGAGACAGGGGAAGGCCACGATGCGAAGCATCGTTCCCCTCCTTTATTTATAAGCTGCAACTAGAACTATACAGGCTATCATTAATATTACCATGTAGGTGAGGGCCAGTGCTGGGGCAATAGTTGGGAACATAAGCAGCATTACACCAAACATTATGGTAAGAGAGCCTATTCCCAGGCCAACATAGCCGCTGGCTTTTGCCAGGAGTTTATTTTTTGCCAGATTTTCTGGAGATTTTTTGGGGGTTGCCTCGTTTAGTTTATTGAGGTAACTGCCAGAAAGAAAATATACACCGGCTGTAGTAAAAACTACACCAGCGATTATGCTA
Organism: Treponema sp.; assembly: GCA_016297805.1. Taxonomy (GTDB): domain Bacteria; phylum Spirochaetota; class Spirochaetia; order Treponematales; family Treponemataceae; genus Treponema_D. The sequence goes on from JAEDFX010000080.1 coordinate 10,255, forward strand.
AGTATTGCTAAAATCATAATTCGACCTTACCCAGGAATATGGATAACTTCGCGAGGTTTTGAACCATTTGCAGGACCTACGATTCCTC
>JAEDFX010000222.1 GCA_016297805.1 Treponema sp.
AAAACAACTCGGTGCTTAGCCAAGCTCAGCAACCGAGAAGTATTTTTTTAGAACAAATCGTTCCAGCCGTACAAATTACCTTTTGTAAGCTTTCCAGATTTTAAAAGACTATCCAACTTTACAACACACTGAACAGCGCCTACAGCAAAACCTTCACGGCTGCGAGCTGTATGTGTAAGCTCAATTGTATCTGCAGTACCATCAAAGAATACTTTATGAGTTCCGGGAATATTTCCACAACGTGTTGAACTTACATGAAGCTGATTAGCCTGTGGACGCTCATGGAATGCATCTGTAACAATTTCAGTTTTATTTTTATAACCAATCATTACACGACGAGCAACTTCCAATGCTGTTCCTGAAGGAGAGTCAGCCTTCTGATTATGATGAGCTTCCCAAGTGGCTACATCATAATCTTTATATTCAGACATAATTTTTGCAGCTTCCTCTACAATTTTATAGAACATATTTACACCAATCGAGAAGTTACCTGCAGTCATTACTGTTCCACCAACTTGTTTTGCATAAGCTGCGATTTCTTCATGTTTATCATTCCATCCAGTTGTACCTACAACAAGAGGCAAACCAAGAGGTAGTAAAGCCTTTACATTTGCAATAACTGAAGTTGGATGTGTAAATTCAATAACTCCTTCAGCTCCACTTGATTTTACTGCACGAGCAACAGAGTCTGCATCTCCTGCAGGAACCTTCACACTTGCATCTGCTGCAAATGGATCGATTGTTGCTACAACTTCATGACCATCTCTAAGAGCACACTGTTCTATCATGTGGCCCATTTTTCCGTATCCTACTAAAGCAATTTTCATAGCGGTTATATCCTCTTATTAATTAAAATATGCGGCATGCAAAATCTTTACAGTTCTATCTGCTTCATCATCATCAACAATCATACTGATATTTACTTTTGAAGCACCCTGGGAAATCATCTGAACGTTGATTCCTTCATCTGCAAGTGCATCAAAACCGCTGGCCAAAATAGCAGAAGAATGAGCAGCATCACAAATAATTGTAACAATAGCCTTATCTTTCTTAACTGTAACCTGACTAGCCTGTTCCAAATCTGCTATGAGACCAGTTAAATCTGATTTTGTATTAACTGTAAGTGATACAGAAACTTCAGATGTAGCAATTACATCAATTGAAACATTCCATTTCAGGAAGTTATTAAATACATGAGCAAGGAATCCGCAAGCACCAAGCATTCTTGAAGAAACAATATCAATTACCTGAATATGTTTTACAGTTGTAATTGCACAAACTGGAGGAACTTTACCATTATGTTTTTCTACGATAATTGAACCAGGACTGGTAATGTTGTAAGAATTCTTTACACGAACTGGAGTTCCTGTCTTGCGAACAGGAAGCATTGAACGTGGATGCAATACTTGAGCACCAAACATAGCCAATTCCTGAGCTTCTTCATAAGTTACTTCAGGAACAGGCTTTGCTTCTTTTACAACACGAGGATCAGTTGTAAGAATACCGTCAACATCCTTCCATGTTTGAACTTCTTCGGCAAGCATAGCTGCACCAATCATTGTTGCAGTAAGGTCAGAACCACCACGTCCCAAAGTTGTAATATTACCTTTTTTATCTTTTGCAATAAATCCTGTTACAATTGGAATTGCATCATCATCACCATTTTTATAACCATTCAAATATTTTGGAATATTATCCCAAACTTCATCAAGAAGTTCTGCAGACATATAATTCGAATCAGAAATCATTCCTATATCCCAAGCATCATAAAATTTAGCTGGAATACCCTGTGATTCAAGATAAGCCGCCATCATACGAACAGACATTCTTTCACCAAAAGAAACAAGATAATCTCGTGAACGTTTACTGATTTCTTTAAGCATTGAAATACCAGTAAGAAGCTGTTTAAGCTCTGTAAGAAGAGCCTGAATAGTTTCAATCTGAATACCAAGTTCTGCAGCTGTATCTTCGTGAAGTTTTGCAACTCCAGCAACATCAACTACACCTTCAACAGCTTTATCGGCAGCTTCAAGAAGATGATCTGTGGTATCTCCCATTGCAGATAAAACTACAGCAGGACGTTTAGACTGATATGCTTTGATAATAGAAGCAACATGTTTAATTCTTTCAGCATTTGCGACAGATGAGCCGCCAAATTTCATTACGATCATGAGATTTTCCTCGGTTACGTTTATAATTTTGACGATAATTATAGTGAGAAGAGAGTGAAAAGTGAATAGTGAAAAGTGAAAAACTGATACGCTGATGTCTGAC
>JAEDFX010000223.1 GCA_016297805.1 Treponema sp.
CTGGAAATAAAATCAGCATAGAAAAATACATCAAAAAAGACATTAAAAAAGAACGTTCTGGTACAAAATTCCTGCTTGATCGATTTATAAGAAAATCAAAATAGTTACTTTGCACTTGCAAAAAAAGAACAGAAGAAAAGGAAACACTTAAAGGCTATGCTTCAATAATTCGTTCAATTGCCTGAGCACAATCAAGAGTGTGATATGCCGGATACAATGTGTGCATCATTTCTGCGTTGCATTTTTTTACAATTGATTCACTACTATCGTTTGTAAGAAAATGCCAGTAACGATAAGTGTAGCCTATCCAGAAAAGGGATTCGGAGTTATAAGTTTTTCCAGTTGGTAGTTTTGGATTTTCTTCCATTACATCATATAAAAGATTTTCTTCACCCATCCATTGAGTTCTGTCATAAGGTAAATCAAAAAATTTTGCAGTCTGACTCTGCATGTAAAAATCAATGAATTCTTTACTGGAAAAGTTTTTCTTAGCCGAAAGCTCAAACATTTTTCCTTGTATGGCGCATAATTGCCTTTCAAACTGAGAAAGAGAATGTAATTTGTTATTTGATGAGTTCATCAAAATATTTTCCCTCCCGTCTGTGTTCACGACAAATTTTATTTGCCAGAGAAATTCCCAGCTGCCGGTTTGCTTCACTTCGAGAAATCAATTCTTTTCTTTGTTCAGAAGAAAGCTGATATTTATTTATTACGGAAATTGCATCACAAGCTTTTTGAGTTTTCGCAACATATTGAATGCCAAGCTTTAATGCAGAAAGACTTTCAACAAGGGCTATATCAGTAATTTCACCATCAAAAAAACGATCTAGCACAACAAACATTCTGTCATTGGCTATATATCCTTTGCATATATCGATTCCTTCACAATAAGCTGAGTATTTTTCATATAGTTCTGGTGATAACTCTTTTGTAAGTCTGCCTCTGTTAAATGCAACGAATAGAGCCCAATCTATATTTAAGGGAATATCTTTTATAATCAGATTTTCTGTGTTAAGTTCTAGTTCATACATTGTTGCATTTTCATAGTTACAGATTAATGTCATGAGCTGTTCTTTTTCGGTACCCATATAGAAGCCCCTGCCAAAATCACAAAACTCTCTGCTTATTGGCTGAATAGTACCATTAATTCCATTTTTAGAACCATGAAAAAGCCTAATCAATTTTAACATCCTCTACAATAAATAATAAATTACAGATTTTCTGATGTCAAGAATGTATGCTTTCTTCGTGCAGACGATTCTTTATGTTTTGAACTGCTTTATCAGTTTCTTCATCTATGATTTTTTCGATTTTTGAAATGTCGCTGTCATCAAGTGATTTTTCTTTCGGGCTGTAAAGACTGCATCTGAAAAGAAAAAGATAGATTGTTCAAGCTGAACCTTAGTTTAGGTTAGTAACGACGGCATCTCCAGGTAGTTGAAAATGCGCAAGGGATTGGAGCCACGCGAAGCGGCCACCGCAACGAAGTGAGGAGGCTGGAGCGATAGCGGAATGGCGGAAAGCCCGACCCTATTAAAATCGAAAATGCGTTAAGAAAAATTGCGAAAACTTGGAGCAATTTTTTAGCATTTACAATTTTAATGGGATGCGCCCGAAAAACAAATATGTGGAGATTACAATTAACAATTATTCAATCCGCGTTGAAGAAGAACATGAACGCATCGCCCGCGAGCTACATGATAAAACAATGTATGAGGGACTCACAAGGCAGGAACAGAATGTTCTTAAGAAAATTCTTGAACGAAAAAGTCTCGTTCAGATTGCCAACGAACTGAACATCGTTCCTCGTATAGAATAGACTGTTTTTGCAGATTTGATTTAACACAAGTTAATACAATTAATTTTTTTAAGGAATGAATAAATCCATTGTATTTTGAAAAAAATGTGATTAATTATTAAAAAAAAAATTTTGCAAAAATCCATGAAAAAAGAATATAATCTTAACCAGGATAAAAATTCTGCTAATAAAGAGAATTCTCAAGATTTTTCAATAAACAAAAGCAGGTGAATATGAAAAATTTTAAACAATTTTCAACTTTATTTATTTCAATTCTTCTAATTTTTTCAGGCTGTACTATAGAAACAAATACTAATCAACAATTAGGTCAAATCACATCTGGCTCTTCAGATTCTGGAAGCAGTTCTGAAGAAGATTCCAAAACACCAGAGTCTATTATCAAAACAGAAAAGCAAACCGTAACTTTCAGTAACACAAATGCCAATTTCACGATGATTGACATTTCTTT
>JAEDFX010000081.1 GCA_016297805.1 Treponema sp.
ATGGAATTGTATATTCAGATAATCCAGAGCTTATGTTGACTGTTCTAGAAGTCAGGCACATGTATAGTGGTGTTTACCTGTTAAAGTTTTCAAACGGAGTTACAAAACTTTTTGATACAACAATTCTTGAGGGAGAAGTTTTTGAACCCTTAAGAAATCCAGAAGTTTACGAAAATCCCAAAATAGAATATGGTATTGTAACCTGGAATAATGGCGAAATTGATTGTGCCCCTGAATATATGTATGAACATGGTTTTGTTTACAACACAGAGGATGTTGTTTCAGTAGCATAAAATTTTTATGTAATAAGATTTTACTTTATATAACATGATTAATCTTATTGATTGTTATCCTGTTTACAGACAGTCCTGCGGTTTTGCTAAATGATATTCCAATTAAAGAGCTATCGTATGGAAGAGATTAATATATAAATCTTGCATTCTTATTCAAAAAATGGCATATTATCTGCATATTTATACATTTTTCATGGAGGCAGAATATGGAAAAATTGATTGTAAACAACTATGGCAGCTTTGATGTAACTTTTGCAAAGGGTAAAAGTGCAACAATGTGGGATGTAAATGGAAAAAAATACATCGACTTTATTTCTGGTATTGGAGTTAACTGTTTAGGACATAACTACAAGCCATTAGTGAAAGCTGTTTCTCGCCAGGCTGCCCGTGAAATTCATATTTCAAACTATTTCTTCTCTGATGTTGGTGTAGATTTTGCAAACAATCTTCTTAAAGTAACAGGTTTTGAACATGGGTACTTTGGAAATTCAGGTGCAGAAGCCAACGAAGCTGCAATTAAACTTGCAAGAAAATATGGTCAGCTTAATGGTGGTGCAAAACGCAAGACAATCGTTACTTTGAAAAACTCTTTCCACGGAAGAACTTTAGCAACTCTTACAGCAACTGGTCAGGATAAGTTCCATCCAGAATGTTTTGCTCCTTACCCAGAAGGATTTAAAACTCTTGAAGCAAATAATTTTGATGCATTAAAAGATGCATTTGACGATACAACTGCTGCACTCTTTATGGAATGTATTCAGGGTGAAGGGGGAGTAAACCTTCTTAATCCAGAATGGGCAAAGGCTGCTGCAGAGGCTGCCCGTGCTGCTGGTGCAATTGTAATGTGTGATGAAGTTCAGACAGGGATTGGTAGAACTGGTACTTTTCTTGCCAGCGACTGGCTTGGGGTTAATCCTGAAGTGGTTACTCTGGCAAAAGGAATTGCTGCTGGTGTTCCAATGGGAGCTTGTTTGTTCCGTGGTAAAGCTGCAGAGGTTTTTGTTGCAGGTGACCATCAGTCTACATTTGCAGGAAATCCTTTGGCATGTGCTGCAGGTACGGTTGTTCTTGAAACTGTTGCAGACCCAGCATTTCTGGACAGAGTAAATCACGCAGGAGATTATATCCGCGGCAAAATTGCCAGCTGGAATCTTCCAATTGTAAAAGACGTTCGTGGTAAAGGTCTTATGATTGGTACACAGATTGATTCAAGCGTAAAACCTTTTGATATTGAAGTAAAATGTCTGGAAAGAGGACTTTGTACAACAACTGCAGGCAGTGATGTTGTAAGATTCCTTCCTCCATTAGTAATTACTGATAAGGAAATTGACGAAGGTCTTGCAATATATAAATCAGTGCTTGAAGAATTCTGTAAGTAACGTTGATATTGAATAGAAGAAAACTGTTTATAACATTGTTTTTGCTCTTTGTTCTGGCAGAACTTTCTGCTGAGGGTGTACTTTCGCACCCTCGCAAAGTTTATGTTATTACAACACAGCATTTTGATATTCTTTTTCCAAAGGAATGTGCCAGAACAGCAAAACTTTTTGCAGATAACGCCGACAGCCTTTATGAATCAGCAAAGATACAGATAGGTTCTAAGTATGATTTTAGAATTCCTATAGTTATCAGTCCTGATTCCGATACTCTTTCAATCAGATATACAGCCAGTCCGTATAATCGCTTTGTAATCATGGATGGAATTCCTACTTCGGAACAATTCTGTTCTGATGATACAAAGTTAAATCTTTTTTATGGCCAGTTATGTATGGCGATGGCGAGTTCTATAAGAACCCCGTTCCAACAGTTTCTGGCAGACGTGATAACTGGTAGTAACTATCAGCCTGTAGCTTTATTAAATTTGCCCTTTTCGTTTATAGAAAGTCGTTCCAGACTTGTGCAGAATGATTACGATGCATTAACTATTCTTGTTCAAGCGAAAATTGAAGATAAATTTCCTTCATATTATCAGGCTTCAGTAACATACGACATATATCCTGGTAATGATTTGATTATTGCTGCGTGTACAGCATTTTCTGCATATCTGATTCAGGCGTACGGTTATGAAAAATATTCTGAAATCTGGAATGAAAGCGGAACCATTCACCCATTTTTAATGGCTGGAATTTTTTATAAAATATATGGAAAAACAATTCAAAGTCTTTGGAAGGAATTTGAAGACAGTATTCCTTTGCCAGAAAATCTGGAATACATGCAGGAAAGAAATGAAATAACGCAAAAAATTTTTGCAGAAGATACAGAAGGTTTGTATAGCAATGTACTTATAACGGATTATGGAATTGTCTGGTATGATGCTATGCGCCATGAAGTAGATATTTACGATAAAAATAGTAAGTCAAAAATCAGAAGGCTGCTTTTTCTTGCAGACGATGTAGAAAAAATGACCTTGTCTCCAGACGGGCGATATGTTGCCGTTACTTATACACAAATCAAAACCGGAGTAACTTTTAAAAAGAAGGTTGCCTGGATTTATGACTTAAAAGAGCGGGAATTTCTTGATTCGCAGGAATACTGTTTAAGAGATGCTGCAATAATACGCAGAAATAATGAAAATCTTGTGGCAGGAATAGCCCTTAATGATGAATTTCCTAAAATACAGGTTTGGAATTTTACCGAAGACATAGAAGACGAAAAACCGATATATGAAAGAAAATTCAGTCTGAATGAGCTTCCTTATTCACTTATATATGCAGGTGATGATAATTTAGCCTTTCTTTTGAAGGTTCAAAATAATCAATATCTGGTAAAACTGAATCTTTCAACAGGCTATGAGCAGCGATGGAAGCTTTCTCAGAATAATAATATTAAAATCAATGAACTTTATTTATGTAAAACTGAAAGTGAAGGTATACAAAAAAATATATATGCCTTTGAATTTAAGAATACTGACGGATTCGGACTTTCCAGAATGGGTTATATCACATTAGATGATGATTACAATCCTGAAAAAATTTATTTTCAACAGTTTGATTTGTCAGGTGGAGCCTATTATCCTCAATTTGTTAATGATAAGGTATATTTTGTTTCAAAAAAATTGAATCACAATGAGTTGTGTATTTTACCTGTCTCTGAATTGAATTTTGAAGAAGGAAAAATTCTACAATCCAAAACAGCTTCTTTAGAAAAAGGTTATGAACCTCCTGAAATCTTTTTTGATAAAAAAAATCTCGATGAATATAAGCTTTCCAGATATTTTCCGTTAAAATATTTGTATCCTTTTGATTTAAGTCCATTTTTGCCTATAAAAAATATTTCCATAGATGAAGGGGCTTCAAAATGGCCAGGTCTAGGAGCTACAATCGGTACTCATTCAGATCCATTTATTAATAATAATATTCTTGTTTCTGCGGGCTGGAATTTCTTTGATATGTCTCTGACAAAAATATTTAACGGTTCACAGCGAATTTTCAAAGAAGAAATGCTTGATGAAAATGCAGAAAATAAAAGTAAGTCTTTTGCCGCATTCATGGAAAATACATCAACTCCAGTTGATATTAAAGTGGGAGCTTTACTTAAATATAATTTTGATGGTGAATATGATTTTCTTGGAATTGCCGGTACCAGCTGGCAGGTTCCTGTAGGAATGAACTTCAGTAATCTTAGTTTTGGTATACAAAGTGAATATGAGGCCTCAACAGATTATTATGATCCTGATTATGTTGGTGTATACAAGAGTCTGAATAATTGGCCTAGCTTTGAAGATGCCTATAGTCTGTTTAGATTTTCACTGTCAGCTGGATATGGAAATATTCATCAATATGGACAGTCTCCATATGAAAAGCGTGGAATCAGATTTGGCGCCAGATTATATTCAATATGGGATTTGTATGAAATAAAACTTCTTGAAAAAACAAGAAAGGAATTGCTGGAAGGTACAGCCTCTTTGAATGAGAATGAAAAGCTGACAGAAGCTCAAGTAAATGAATTCTATCAGGAAAACATGTTGAATATCAGTCAGTTAAATCTTGGTATGTATGTTGATATTTCTATTCCAAGACTGACTCCGCTTCATATTAAAAATGGATGGGTTTTAAGTGTTCCTGCAAAAGTATCTCTGGAATTATTCAATACTACAGGTGTTGCTCTTGATACAAAGGCAGAAATACTGCTTATAGGAAAAGAAATTCATAACGGTTTCCCATTTTTGCAACTTTATTTCAGTAGATTTGGTATATATGCAGGTTATGATTTAAAACTTAATTATGATACAACCAAAGTTGGCCGTCCTGATCTTAGAAAAAGAGAAAATTACGGCAAGGTTTTAACTGAAACAACACTGGATGATAATATTTTTGTTACAATTAATCTGGATTTATCTTCTCCAATAGGATTTCTGTCTTCTAAAGTTATAGGAACGGTATTTAAGATCTCATATTATCCTAGAACAAATGCTACTGTTTTGAATTTTAATGTGGTTGCAAATTTCTAATGTAACTTTATTACACATATTTTTGTTTATATATTATATTTAAATAATCATAAAAAATTTTTGGAGGCTAAAAATGATTGAAGTTTCCCACGTATCCCGCAATTTCGGGGACTTCCGTGCGGTAAATGACGTCAGCTTTTCTATTCCAACAGGTCAGATTGTTGGACTTCTTGGACCAAATGGTGCTGGCAAAACTACAACAATGCGAATGATTACAGGATTTTTAAGTCCGTCAGACGGTAAAGTAACCATTGATGGTGTTGATATTTCTGAAAATCCTGTGGAAGCAAAAAAGAAAATTGGTTATATGCCAGAATCTGCACCTTTGTACGGTGATATGATTGTTGAAGATTATCTTAAATATATAGCAGATATTCACGGAGAAGATCCTGCTGTAAAGGTTCCTGCTTTATGTGCAGAATGCGGACTCAAAGAAGTTATGAGTAAAAATATTGCAGAGCTTTCTCGCGGTAATCGTCAGCGTGTTTCTCTTGCTCACGCACTTATGCATGACCCTGAAATTCTTATTCTTGATGAACCTACATCAGGTCTGGACCCTAATCAGGTAGAAGATGTTAGAGCCATTATTCGTGAAATCGGTAAAACAAGAACTGTTATTATTTCAACTCATATTTTAAGTGAAGTAGAAACTCTTTGTTCTCGTGCAATTATTATTTCTGGCGGAAAACTTGTAGCAGACAGCTCTATTGAAGAATTAAAAGCTCGCTTTGGTAATCAGAATATGGTACTGGCTTCAATTGGAAGTGCTGATCAAGATAGTGTAAAAAATGCAGTAAGCAGTGTTGAAGGAGTCTCTTCAGTACTCGTTTCTGAAAATGAAGATAAAACCTTGCAGCTTAAGATTTCGGTAAATGGCGAAAAAGATATTCGTCCTGCAATTGCCAAAGCTCTTGTGGAAAAAGGCTTTGATTTGTACGAAATGGCAATTGAACGCAACAGTCTTGAAGACGTATTCCACGCAGTTACAACTGGTTCGGAGGCAAAATAAATGTCAAAAAAGAAAAATCCAACATTTATAATTATGAAAAGGGAACTGGCTGCCTATTTTACCAGTCCTATTGCATATATAGTAACAGGCTTGTTTCTCATTATTACAGGAATCCTGTTTTTCAATACATTCTTCCTTTATGAAAGAGCAGAACTTCGTCAGTATTTTGGCCTGCTTCCAGTTCTTTTTTCTTTCTTTGTTCCTGCGCTTACAATGCGAATTTTTGCAGAGGAAAGTCGAGTTGGTTCAATAGAAACTCTTATGACTTTACCCGTTACAGAAGTAAATGTTGTTTTGGGTAAATATCTTGCAGCCTTTATTACAACATTAGCAATGATTGCACCAACACTTTTGTACATTATTCCTGCAGAAGTTTTTGGTACTCCAGATTATGGTCCAGTTGTGGGGGGATATCTTGGAGCAATTTTCCTTTGTGCATCTTACAGTGCAATCGGTCTGTTTGCTTCATCTGTAACAAAAAATCAGATTGTTGCATTTTTTACAGGTTTCATTATTTGTATAGCACTTACAATGGTAGATTCATTCCTTGTTTTCCTGCCAGCTTCAATTGTAAGCTTCTTCAGTTTTATTTCGGCTAATCATCATTTTAATTCTATTACCCGCGGAATTCTTGATACTCGGGATTTAATCTATTTTGTTTCACTTACAGCCTTGTTTATTACAATTACTGTAAAAATTCAGCAGCAGGCAAAAAAATAAGGAGGTGATGAAGATGAAAAAAATAATTAACTGGTTTAAAAGTCCAAAATCTGATTTTGCATTGTTTATTGTGCTTCTTATTTTGGTAAATATTGTTTCTTATAACTTCTTTGTTCGTGTTGATTTAACAGAACCAAAATCTTATTCCCTTTCTAAAGGAAGTAAGTCACTGGTAAAAAATCTTGAAGAACCTCTTTCTGTCAGAGTGTTCTTTGATGAAAACCTTCCTGCACCTTATAACAGTGTTTCTCAGTATGTAAAAGATATCCTTCAGGAATACAAAGGTGCCGCTAACAAGAACTTTTCTGTTGCCTATATGGATGTTACAAAACCAGAAAATATTGAACTGGCAAGAGATTTAGGCTTTCAGCAGATTCAGATTCAGGAAGTTAAGAATAATGAAGTTGGATTCAAACAGGCTTACATGGGACTGGCTATAACTTATGGTGATAACATAGAAGTAATCAATCCTATTACAAGTTCTGATGGCTTTGAATATATGCTTACTTCTAAAATTTCAAAAATGGTAAGTATGGCAGATACTCTTTCAGGCCTGAAAAATGGTGAAAAAATCACACTTACACTTTATTTAAGTGATATTCTTAAGCGTCTTGGAATTAATGGTGCTGATCAGGCAGAAACTTATATCAAACAGGCTTTTGACAAAGTAAACAAGCAGAATATGGACCGTCTTGAGTTCAGAGTAATGAGTCCTAATGCTTCGGAAGCAGAAACTCTCGCACAGAAGTATGGTATTCAGGTAATTCAGTATCAGAACAATGGGGAGATTGCTAAAGCTGCAATTGGTCTTGTTCTTGAAAAAGGCGAAGATTTTTATATGCTTCCATTCCAAATTCAGCAGTCTTTCTTTGGATATATAATTTCTGGACTTGAAGATGTGGAACAATCTATTACAGATGGATTACAGAGTCTTTTGTCTAATGTAACTTATATTGGTTATATTACAGGTCACGAAGAAAAAGATTTCAGAGATGAAAATCAGGCCCAGTATTTGAACCGACTTATTTCTGGAATGTATCAGCTAATAGAAATTGATTTGAATTCAGAAGATATTCCAGCCGGAATGAATTCAATCATTATTAATGGTCCTCAGTTTGATTATACAGAGGAGGAATTATACAAGATTGACCAGTTTGTAATGCGTGGTGGAAATGTAATGTTCTTTATAGATCCTCTTCTGGAAAATCCTAACGCTCAATATACAGGTGGCCCTCAATTCACTCCTAATAGTTTGAATATTGATCGACTGTTGAACAGTTATGGTGTAAAGAGAGAAACAAATATTCTTCTTGATAAAAACTGTTATGTAACCAGCAATTCTCAGTATGGAAAAATCAATCTTTACTGGGCTCCAGTATTGCAGAAAGCTCAGATGCCAAAGAAAAATACTATTACAAACAATCTTGGTTATGTAATTATGTATGAAAATGGAACTTTAGATATTTCTGCTGCTCAGTCTGATAACAATATAAAAGCAACAGTTCTTGCAAAATCATCTGACGAGGCATGGGTTGAAGGTTCAAATGTAAGTCTTAATCCTCTTATGCTTAATCCACCTGCAAAGGCTGACCTTAAATCTTATGATCTGGCAGTTCTTCTTGAAGGTAAATTCAAGAGTGCTTTTGATGAAGCAGTTATAATTACCCAGAAGGATGAAGAAGGAAATCCTATTGAATTGCCTGCCGGTGAACTTTCAACTAACAGTCATATTGCATCCAGCGTAATGCCTGGCAAAATCTTTGTAGTTGGTTCTTCAATGATTACAACTCGTTCTGTAATTGATGCAGAAGGTACAACTCCAATTTCTATGTTCATTATGAATGTTATTGATTATATGAATGGTAATGAAGATTTGTGTACAATGCGTACTAAATCTCTTGCTGTAAATGTTCTTAAAGTAAAAAATCCTGTTGCGGCTAATTTCTGGAAGTTCTTTAATCAGTATGGTCTTGTTGTGATTGTTATTATTACTGGACTTGGTGTATGGCGTTCTCGTACAAAACGCAGACGTGCTATCAATAAAAAATATAATCCAGATGATACAAGAACTATTTCAAAATAGGAGTATGGCGTAATGAAAACTAGAAAGTTAGTATTGATAATTGCAGATATTGTTCTTCTTGCTGTTTGTATAATTCAGTGGTGCATGCGTACTCATGATGGTGCAAAATATTTTAAAATTTCTGAAACTCCAGACGAATATACAGTTGTAACTCCAGCCGAAAACATTCATCTTACACTTGAAGGTGAGAACTGGATAATGAACGGAAAATATCCTGTATCCACTACATCTGCACAGAATTTTGCCGATGCAGTGGAAAATATCCGTGCTTTAGACAAAGTTGCTACAGTAAACGAAGCTACAAATATTAAGTATGAACTGGTGGATGGTAAAAAGATTTCTGTAGAGATTCGTAAGGGTGGAAAACTTTTGCGTTCTTTGGAAATTGGTAAGGATGCCACATCTGGTTCACAGACATATGTTACTATTGATGGCGGAAAAGATATTTATTTGGCTGCCGGAAATCTTCGTACAACCTTTGATAAATCTATTTCTGCTCTCAGAGACCGTTATGTTTGGGGTAATGGCATAGAAAAGAAAGATTTGAGTTCAGCATCTATTACTGATGAAGAAGGTAAGACCTGGTCCTTAAGCCGAATGGGTTCAGGAACCGATATTGTATGGAATCTAACTGGTGAAGGAACTGAAGGTCTGGAAGTTGATTCAGAAAAAGCTATGAATTGGCTGGAATCTTTAGGAATTATGACTACTTCCAACTGGTATGATGATAGTGTAACTGCAGAAAGTCTTGGTGGAGTCCTTGCGGCAAAGGCAAAAATTGGATATGGTTTCAATACTTTGACCTTAGATTTGTATAAGCTTCCTGCAGAAGAAGGTGCTGAAGAAAAGTATTATGCTGTTTCAAGTGCTACTCCTTTTGTATTTGAAGTTCCTGCATATCAGGCTACAAAATATCTTAAAGAACCTTCAGAGTTAGCAAAATGATTCAATTAGTTGCATTTTTAGGGAATTACGGTAAAGAATACGAAAAAACACGGCACAATGTAAGCTGGTATTTTGAAGATTCTTTGCCTTTTGCCAATAAGTTAAGCTGGCAAAGCAAATTTAAGGGAGAAATTGCATCTTTTACACCTGCTGAGCTGGCTCAGTGGGCCTGCGATACAAAAATTTGCAGCAAAAAGGATGGTTCTCCTGTTATTGTTCCAGAAGAAGCTCCTGCTCACATCTATTTCTTAAAGCCAATGACTTATATGAACTTAAGTGGAGATAGTATTATAGAAGTTGCTAATTTCTATAAGATTAAACCGGAAGAAATCTTAGTTGTTCACGATGAATTAGAGCTTGCTCCAGGTTTTGTAAGCTGGAAGTGGAGTGGTGGTTTAGGTGGACATAATGGTCTGCGTTCCACAAAAGCTGTGTTAAATACTGCGGATTTCTGGCGTCTTCGTTTTGGAATTGGTCGCCCTGATAATGATAAAATTGGTGTTGCAGACTGGGTTTTGAGTCGATTTACTGCGGAACAGCAGGAGATTATGCAGAATGTTTTCAGTCAGACAAATCTGCTGCTGGTAAAAGCGTTGTTGAGTAAAAATCCAGCAGATTTTATTCAGAGCTGGGGCAAAAAGAAACTGGTGGATTAAT
>JAEDFX010000224.1 GCA_016297805.1 Treponema sp.
TAAGATAGGCGCTTGGTAAATGCATAACCCTTATACTGCTAACTGAAACAACGCAATTCCTATCTCGTTCCTTCAGCTCAAACGCATGATAATTGAACCTGTCAACTACACTTAAAATATAACTTTAATTTTTATTAGTGTCAAATTTCTGTGAGTCTTTTTTATAATTTTTTGGGTTTCTTATTATTGAATCAACAACAATTTACGAAATTTTAATATATTTAAAACAATAATGATTTATCTTCTAGTCTTTAATTCAAAGTTTCGTTTATTAAGCAATCTTTCTATTTCACCACTTATAGTAATAATCCCATCTATTTCATTATTAGTTGCAGCTTCTTCAAGAATACTTATATTTCTCACTATTTCATTTTCATAAAATCTAAGCGATTCATCAGATTTAGAAGGACTTGAATGAGCTAAATAATATAAACTATTTAATTTTGATTTTGCAGTTTTATCTGAAATTGTTGACTCAATATATTTAAGTTGATTAGAAATTCCTTTGATAAAATCATTTTCTGATTCGTGACGCTTTTGTTTGTGTTCAATAGAATCATCTGTTAACAGATTAATTACTAAAATAATTACATAAATTGCGGTTAATACAGTTTCTATAGAAATTACAACTTTTATATGTTCTGTCTTTGTAACAAAAATAACAATTGAAAAAATCAATTGAAGAATAAAATATAGTAATGAGATTGTATAGGTTGTTGTCTTAGAAAGAATGGCTGTAGAACCATGTGCAGCAATTAAAGGTGTAATTAATATCATTAAATATGCAAAATGCAAAAATCCAGATACACCGATGACTGACATCAGCGTATCTGCGCGGAGGATGTTATCAGAAGTTGACTGCAAGCGGTAGAAAGTGATAGGAACTGGAACGATATTTCCTTCCAAAGTTCCGTTTGTAACTTCGAATGGAAGAGCGCGTGCCATAATCTTCTGATACTTCATTTCGCAGAATAAAAGCTTTGTAGAAGCTGTGTTGTTGATTTTTATAAAGGAGGGGAAAGTCTTCCCCTCGCTCCAACCGCCTGTAGCGTTTTCCGCTACCCTTTCTCCTAGGGGGACGCGGCAAGCTGCTTACCCCCTAAGACCCAGGTTTTACCTACTTCATTTTGTTTTTCAGTTTTTTGTCAAAGGTTGCTACCTGGATATTATTTGTTTTGAAATAGGAAAGAAGAATACAATCTACAAAATCTAATTTAGTATCGGCGTAAAACTGAAGGGCATTTTTCATAACACCAGAATCTTCAATTGTTACAAAATCAAGTAAAGCAGAGAGTTGCTTATTAATATCTTTTCGGGATGTTTTATATACACCGTCTAAAACATATACTATCTCACAAAGAACTTCGTGTAGTAAAAAGACTTCCTGAGTATTCAAAAGATTTTCTGTATAATCAGCCATCTCTTGATTATCATTCAGAATAAATCTCAACAGACAATTAGCATCAGCGTATACCATGTTTTTCTCCAGCTGCCACACTCCATGCCGATTTCTCTTTTTCAATTAACTTTGGATTCGCATATTTCGAAAGGCTGCCTCGCAAAGTCTTGATTCCATTTATTTTCTTTTCTTCTTCTTCATCCAATACTGTAATCATCAGTTTCTGATCTTTTGAGAATTTATAATTGTCTACAGTTTTTACTGTCTCTCCATCAAAATATGCGGGCAATACAAGCATTTTCTTCCTCCGCTAACCTATTTATATTTTTGATTATATCATACAAGTTTTTCTTTTTCTAAAATATCCTAAAACTCTTTTATCTCTGCATCTGAAAAACCGTTATTCTGCCAGAAATAATCCGGAAGAATACAAGTTGCATCTATGAAGCCATCTTCAACAGGTCGCTCTATATAAACACGAATTTTTTCTACTCCATTTTCTTCGAAGATGCTTGAATGAGTAATTTCTGTTTCATCTGGCATTGTCATAAAAGAATATTTCATAGACATAATCTCCTTCGGGATTATTATACCATAAATATTTTAATTGTCATTTTGTTTGAAATTAAGTTTCTAGGTTAGAAAAAAGGGCTGTCCCAAAAATATGGGGCAGCCCTTCATTATTACTTAAATAATCTGACTAGCAGTATCTATTACGCAAATGGGTTTTCAGTAGGATATCTTACACCAGCTGGCTGGTTGTATCCAATTTCGCTAACATCTACGCCAATGTATTTGAATACTTCGTAAAGTGCTTTACCCCAGTGACCGAATGCAACTGCACCGT
>JAEDFX010000082.1 GCA_016297805.1 Treponema sp.
GTATATTTGGGTGGAAAAGGAATAACAAAACGTATTTCGATTGGTGGTGATTCACCAGTAACCCTTCAGACAATGTGGAAAGAATCAATTGTTGATATTCCACATAATCCAGAAAAATTAGAAAGAACTTTAAAAGAAATAGCTGAACTTCAAATGCTAGGCTGTGATATTATCCGTTTTGCAGTTCCGGATATGGAAAGTGCTGCAGGTCTTTCTGCAATAGCTGCAAGAACATCTATGCCACTTGTTGCAGATATTCACTTTGATTATAGATTAGCTCTTGAATGCTTAAAGGGAAATGTAGCAGCCATTCGTATTAATCCTGGTAATATTGGTTCCTTTGAAAATACTCAAAAAGTAGTGGAAGCCTGTAGAGACAATGGGGTTGCAATCAGAATTGGAATTAATTCAGGAAGTTTACCAAAAGATTTACAGGATCAAATTGCTTCTGGAGCGATTACTCGTGCTGAAGGGTTATGTGAAACTGCAGTTCGAGAAGCAGAATCTTTTGAAAAATTGAATTTCGATCAATATGTGGTTAGCATGAAATCTTCAGATGTTAACGAAACTATACAGTGTAATAGATTTTATGCACAGAAGTATAATAATCCTTTGCATTTAGGTGTTACTGAGGCTGGTCCACTTATTGGAGGAATTGTAAAATCTTCAATTGCATTTTCAACATTACTTTCAG
This sequence comes from Treponema sp., assembly GCA_016297805.1. Lineage (GTDB taxonomy): Bacteria > Spirochaetota > Spirochaetia > Treponematales > Treponemataceae > Treponema_D. The sequence continues at coordinate 695 of JAEDFX010000082.1, forward strand.
AAGGTATTGGAGATACAATTCGTGTTAGTCTTTCTTCTTCTCCTGAAAATGAAGTTATTGCTGGACTAAATATTTTGAAAGAATGTGGAAAACGTAAGGGTGGTGTATCAATTGTCAGTTGTCCGCGATGTGGAAGAATAGGATTTGATGTTCACAGTTTCATTGATCGCTGGCAGAACAGACTTCTTGCTATGGATAAAGATATAACTGTTGCTGTAATGGGATGTGTAGTAAATGGACCTGGTGAAGGTAAGCACGCGGATTTAGGTATCGCCGGTGGTAAAGATAAATGTATTATTTTTAAAAAAGGGGAAATAGTACGAACAATTGATTCAAAAGATGCCGATAAAGTATTTGAAGAAGAATTAAATTCGTTATAAGGTTTTCATTAATGAAAAAGATATTTTGTTTTGTATTATCAATATTTTTTGTAAGTTTTCTTTTTAGTGCAGGAAATGGTCAAAATGAAAGTATTAAGGCTTATAGAAATGCATTGATTTGTTTTGATAATAATGATTATGGAAAGGCATTGAAATATTCAGAAGATGCTATTCTTTACAGAAGACAGGATATTGAAAAACAAATTGACAAACTAAAAACTTCATTAACTTCAAAAAGAGTTCAAGTTGCTGGAGATAGCATAGAATCTGTTGTTAAGGTTCTTGAATCTCGGCATGAAAATGAAAGTCTTGAAATTATATATTCATTTACAAAAATAAAAGGCTATGATTACTTTAATAATTCAATGCAGACTCTATTAAAATATATGAATGAATCTATGGTTTTTCCTGAAGCTCAGAAACTTATTGCAGATATATATAAGCTTGAAGGTGAATATGAGTTTGCAGAAGAGTATTATATGCTTGCTCTTAAAAATTCTGATGTATTGGATATTCCAAATGAAAAATATGATATTTTATATACTCTTGCAGAAATAAGTCGACTACAGAATAATATGGAAAAGTATGAAGTAAGATTATTAAATATTCTTACTGAAGATAAATGTTTTAAAGATAATGCATTAAAGTCAGCTATGCACCAGACAGTTATCTCTGACAAAAAAGGTTCCTGCGAAAAGTTTTTTAATTTATATAGAGCGGATTCCTATTTATCTATAGATGCATATAATCAACTTGCAGAATATTATTATAGCATGGGGGAGAAAGAAAAAGCTCTAAGTTTTGCTGAATTATCTGCTATTACTAGTTTTTCTAAGATTTCAGAAATAATATCATCTCGAAATACTGAATATTCATATTCAGGTTTATCAAAGTTTTTCCAGGAAGCCGCTTTCTATGATGATGTAGTGACATGGGGAAATGATTCAAATGCTTGGAGAAGTTTTAATATACTTGCCAGATATACAAATGAATTGGGATATAAAACTTTTGCAAGAGAGCTTCTTGTTGTTCTTGTTCAGTTTACACCAACAAAGTATTGGCAGAAAGATGCAGTGTTACAACTAGAACTTTTAGATTAGTATTGAAGACCGATACCTATAAATAACTCTTTATTGTTCCAAAGACCTCTTAAAAATCCGGAATCATCATTAATCAGTCCTCTTAAATCTACCCCATAGCTTGCTCTTATTGTATAACTGGCCCATTTTAATGGATAAACTAGAAACTCTAAACCAGCACAATAATATCCGTCCTTAAGAGAGAATAATCGGTCTGTGTTTCTATCGTAAACTAAAGCCATATCAAAAAACGGTGAAGCTTGAAGGTTGAAATTAAGAATATCTTTTGAAAATGTAGTTGTAAACAAATGATGCGGTAAATCTATATTTAATACAATTGCTGATGAAGCTGTATAAAGAGGAAGTTCATTTCCAAAATAATTTTTATCTAAATATCCGCGAAGACGACTTCCAATTTTATTTCCGTAGATAAATGAATTCTGGGGAAAATCAACATATGTAAATGCATAAAGATTTGAATTTATTGCAAATTTGTCTAAAATTGGCCAATCGTGTAATTGATAACTGTAATAAAATTTAGCATCTAATTCAAAATATGGAGAAAAATCACCGCGCTGAATATTATACAGATAATTATTAGTAATGGTAAAACTATAACCTGATCTGAAACAGTCATCCCAAACAATCTTTTCGTTACTTAATGAATGTCCAATAGTTACAAGTGGACTTGACAGGTAATCATTATATTTACTAATACCATCAAAATCCCAGTTAGTAACCAGTGAAATTTTTGGAGTATAATAAAGATTAGAAAAGTTTTTAAGTTTGTTAAGAATTATAGGAACAGAAAATGATATTTCTTCTGAGAAATAAAGATCATCATCATAAGGTTCATATTCAAGATTTTTGAAAAAATACTGGTAAAATTCGTAAACAAAGGAATAACTCTCATAGGGCTGAACAAGTTTTAATCCAGTTTTAAAATCCCACTCAGGAGAGGAATTAGAAATAACATAAGAGAAATCATAATCATTTACCCATTCTATATTGAATTTTCCAACATTAAATGGATAATCGTAAGAAAAAGAAATACCTGGTTCAATTCCTTTATTAGAAAGGTTTAATGTTATATCCGAGGATAGTTTATTTAGAGAACCAAGAAAGTTTGAATCTTTTATTTTAAATTTAGCTTCAAATCCATTATTGGAATCATATTTTGCATAAGGTAAAATCAACAAATGATGAGAATCCTTTATATTAAATTTAAGAATAACAGATTCTGTTTCTTCAGTATTATTTAAATCAGTTTCATAAGAAATATCTACATAGTCAAATGCTCTGGCACTTTCCAGTTGTTTTTTATATTCATTTATATAATGTAATAAATCATCTTCAGTTTGGAATTCTGTATTTGTGTCTATAGGATATTTTGTAATAAGAGTCTGTTCTTTTGTTTTTCCTAGAAACTTAAAACCAGCTCCTTCAATTCTAAATTCATAATTTGAGATTTTGTAAGATACTGCAAACGTATTTAAAACAAATATAAAAATTATTGTAAAAAAAGTAAAAAGCTTTTTCATTAAACGGCACCTTTACCAACAATTACAACCCATACGGTTTTTATAAGAATCCAGATATCAAGCCAAATAGACCAGTTCTGGATATAGTAAGTATCAAAAGATATTCGTTCTTCATATCCAGTATCTGAGCGTCCTGAAACCTGCCACATTCCGGATAGACCTGGCAAAACAGAAAGAACATAATCTTTGTATTCACCATATTTTACTAATTCAGGTTCTGTTACTGGTCTTGGTCCAATTAAACTCATGTCACCAAAAAGAACATTAAAAAGCTGAGGAAGCTCATCCAAACTGGTTTTTCTCAAGAATTTACCAAACTTTGTAACTCTTGGATCATCCTTAAATTTGCGATCTTTTTCCCATTCTTCACGACGTACAGGATCAGTAGCAAGAATTTGTTCAAGAATTTCCTGTGAATTAATACACATTGAACGAAATTTCCAGCATTTGATAACCTTACCATTTTTTCCAATTCTCTTATGACCATAAAAAACAGGACCCTTAGATGTAAGCTTTGTAAGAATAGCAAGAACAAGCATTAATGGTAAAATAAAGGGCATAAAGAAAAGAATAATCAGAATATCAATAAGTCTTTTTATAAAAAGGTTACCCTTAAATGTAAGATTATGAATGGAAGAAAATCCAATAATACCACCAATATCCTTCATTGTTTGTGTAGAAGTAAAATTAGTCTGGTTTTTTGATATAGTTGTAGTATACCGATAAGAAGACATAATCTGAGCAAAATCACCCTTATAATCACAAATTACAGCCTGTTTAATATTATTTTTTTTAATTATTGCCAATAATTCTGGACTTGGAGGGAAAACTGGAATTCCGTTATATTCTGTAGTCTCAGATATTTCGTCATCAATTATAAGAGCAGGGTGATATCCTAAATACTTGCTGTTACACAATTTGTCAATAATGAATTTTGCAGAATCAAGCTTACAGTAAATAATTGCAGGAACACCCCACCATTTATATCTGCAGAATATATGTTTAGAAATTTCTCTGAAAGCTGGTAGCACAAATGTTGAAATAATAGTTGTTAATAAAAAAGCTATACCAATTGCAATACTTGTACTGTCTTTAATAAAATAATATGAAATTTGAGTGTTATTTTTTGTGTCTGATAATAAAAATGAAAACAATATACCTAGATTTGTAAAAAATGTTCCTAAAAAGAAATTTTTTACGTCGTGAGTTGGGGAACTCATGATACCAGGATAAAGTCCCATGCATGCGAAAATAATAAGAACTACAGGAATAAAAATAGTGTAGTTGCAGAAAGATTTAAAATTAATGGCAGAAGTATTAAATATGTTAACAATGAAAAAACCTAAACCAATACTTAGGAATAAAGAAAATGCATCAGTTAAAAAAAGTGCTAGTCCAGAAGAAAAAGAACTTGTTCGCTTATATTTTGAGTTTAAATAATCCTCAATTTTATCAAATTCCATATCGTATATTTTACTTTAATTCATTACATAAGTCTATTATATTATAGATAAATAATCACTTTATATAAGAATTGTTTTTTAGTATAATTATTTTATATGAAACGAATAATTTTATTGTTTATTGTTTTATTTTTCCTACCAGTTTCTTTTTATTCGCAGGTTATAAATGATACACAAGTGATTAAAACAGGAGATCCTGTTTACGATTCCTTAAATAAACTCTGTAAAGAACAAGGGATTTTAGTTTTCAATGAAAATTCAATGCTTACAGTAATGGAATTAAAGTTTTATCTGGATCAAATTAAGTATGATTCTTTATCTGATGCTGGTAAATTTGAGTATGAAAATATTGAGAATTTTTTATATACAAAATCAAATATAGTACAAAAACTTAATGATTTAACAAAACTTGAATTAATGGATACTTCTGTTTTTTCTCTTGATTTGAATTTAATTTTAAATCCCGAATTATATTACAAAAGTAACTCCGATATTCCCTGGTCTTTTAATTATTTCTATCAGGATAATCTTGGCACAGTTCCTGTTAAATTTGGAATCTCCGATTATATAACTATTGAATCAGATCCTTTTTTAGGAAAATCTCATTATGGAGCATCAGAAGCTGATAGTTATTGTAATATACCAATTTTAAATGGTGATCCTGAATTTATGTTTATGCGTTATGCTTACGGAAGTACGGGTATTTGTTTTGATAAGTGGGGATTTAATTTTATACTTGCGAAAGAAGGTTTGAAAATAGGAAACACTTCAATGGCAAGTATTATCTACAACAACAGCTTTGAAACAGACGGCTATGCTCAGCTGAATGTTTTTACCAATTCTTTTAAATATTCTATGGATATTATTCAAGTTGATTTTCAAAAATATTTGTATTTGCATCAACTTGAGTTTATTTTACTGAAAAAACTTAAATTCTCACTTGTTGAAGGTTCATTGGCTTGTGATTCTTTACAGTTACGTTTTTTAAATCCATTTATGTTTATGCATCAGTTTAGTGCATGGAATGATTATTCTCCTGATAATTCTCCTTATAGTGAGCAGAATTTCTGTGCATATTTTAGCTGGTTGTTGGAATGTACACTTATAAAAAATACTAGACTTTATGTTTTATATTCTCAGAATGAAATTCAATCTAAAATTGAAAGAGAAACTGAAATGGGAGCCTTGTATCCAGATAGTTTAGGTCTTCAGATTGGGGCTGATATTTCTATTCCTTATAAAAATAATTCTTATTGGAATATTTCTTTAGAAGGTGTTTATACATCTCCATATTTATATTTAAAGTTTACTCCTAAAGCATCTTTGTATCGTGTTAGAGATGATAATTTGTCATCTGACTATATCAAATCATGGATTGGATCGCCTTATGGGCCAGACAGCATAGGATTGCAATTTATGTTTGGATATGAAAAAGTGTCTAAATGGAAATTGAATCTTGGTTATTTGTTTACAGCTAAAGGTGAAAATGATTTTGGCATGTTTGAAGAATATGCCGAATCAAAAAATGAAGAGTATGATGGAATTTATTCATCATACTATCCTACAGTAGCTTATAAATTGGGCCTTGTAAGCCATGAAGAAGCTTATGATGATGCAATGAATATGTTACCATCTGGAATCATACAATTTACTAATCAGATTGTTTTGAATGGAGAATACAGATTTAACAAGCATATAAAAACAAATGGACAGTTTGTTTATTCATTAATTAATAACTTACATCATGAAGAAAATAAGTTTGGTCAGGGAATAGAAATTGCTGTTTCTATGACTTATAATTTGTTCTAATTTTTGGAGATTTAATATGAAAAAAACTTTATCAATATTTTTTATTTTATTTACAGTACTTATTTCTATATATGCACAATCAAATAATACTGTAGAAATTAATGATGATGTTTATGAACTGCTTAGAACTTGTGAAATTCAAAATTTATGTGAACCATTAAACAATGTTCGACCTTATTCTGTAAATTATGTTAAATATAAACTGGAAGAAATTTTATCTAATCTTAATGAAGAAACAGATTCCCTTCAGATTTCTATTGTTCAGAGATATATTGAGAAATATGAAATAGAATCAGGAGTTGATTTAAAAAATCTTACATACAAATATGAAAATAATTCGGAAATTTTTCCAGTTAGCTTTGTTGTAAATGATTCTTTTACTGTTAATTTTTCAACAGGTATGTACGCAGATACATCAATAAATTCTTATGGCTACGAAGTGTATAATCATTTGAATTTTCTTGGTGATTTTGGAAAAAATGTGTCTTATGATGTTTCTGGATTACTTGGCCTTACTGAAATGCCGCTGGAATATATGGGAGAATATAATATAGGTGAGTGGTTGTATGATGATTTTGATACTCAGCCACCTAGAACAATAAAATCTTATAGAAATAATTCCTTCCTGCCATATCATTACAGTAAGTATTGGGATGGTTCTGTTTATTTCTTGTCAAATCTTACAGCTAGTGGACTGGAAACATGGCCTTCAACTAAAGCCATAGGATTAGCTATGCTGGCAGACATACACGGTTCTTTCTTTGACAATAAACTAGAACTAAGTTTAGGCAGAAAACAAAGAGAGTGGGCAGCAATGGATAATGGTAGTAGTCTTGTACTTAATGCTAAGGCAAGACCATTCATGGCTTTTGAAGCTGATGCACACCTTTTCCCTTGGTTATCTTTTTCAACTATTACTGGTGTATTGGAAAATCCAAATCAGGCTCATATTAATATGAATGCCTGGTATGATTTAGAATGTGATGAAAATGGTGAATTAATTAATGATTATGATGATTCATATTTTTTCCAGAATGCCTTTTCAATGGGTATGCTTGCTCTTGATTTTAAGTATTTCCATTTTGATTTTGGAAGTACATGTGTATGGCCTAAACGTTTTGAATTAGGATATGGATTCCCGTTACTTGATAGAGTTGTTTATCAGAATAATATTGGTGATTTTGATAATCTTTCTCTCTTTGTTGATTTAAAAGGTATTTATCCTAGTGTTGGTTCTATTTGGATTTCAGGTTATTTGGATGAAATCAGTTTAAATGTAAAAACTAAATTCTGGGAAAAAACTCGAGCTATGTATGCTATGCAGACTGGAACAAAAGTCAATGTCCCATTTATTCCATTTACAACCGCTTCACTTCGTTATACTAAAGTTGAACCTTATTGTTATACTCATCATTCAATTAATTATACACCATGGTATAATCATTATTTAAGTGAAAGCTATACAAATAATGGGGAAAGCTTAGGATATTATTTACCTCCAAATTCTGATGAAATTAATTTTGAAATTACTTCTAAGGCTATAGAATTTGCAACATTAAGTTTCCAGTACCAGTTGATAAGACACGGAACTGACTGGGGGTCTGGAGCAGTTCCTGGAAGCAGCTTATATTCTGAAATGAGGAATTATAATCGTGATGATTTAAATAAATATTTCCTTCATGATGGAACTTATGAATGGTCGAATATTATTACTGTATATGGCTCATATGACTTTAGAAAATATAATTTACCAGTTAAAATGTTCATGAACATTGGTTTTATTTATGACTGGTTCACAGAAATTAACGGTGAACCAGGATGGGGAACTGGATATAGTCATATAAACAATTCAGAATACAGTGATAAAGTCGGTTTTGTTGTAAATATTGGTTTTTCAATTTTCCAACGATAGATTTTAGAGACGTTTACCTTCATCAACGATTTTTTTGATTTGTGTACAGAAATTTTCTTTTGAAAATTTCTGTACATGCTGGGTAAAGGCATCTCTGTTATTAAATTTATCTTCATCTTTTTCAAAACGTTCTATACATTCAGCAAGGGAATCTACTGTTTGTTCATCAAAGAATAAGCCTGTAACATTTTCATTTATAGAATCGCAGGCACCACCTTTTTTATAGGCAAGTACAGGACAACCCGCAGAGTTGGCTTCCACAGGTATGATTCCAAAGTCTTCAATTCCTGGAAAAAGTAAAGCTTTTGCTTGAGAAAGATATTCAGCAATTTTTTCATCACTAACTCGGCCTGTAAATGTTACAAGACCAGATTTTTCATATTTTTTTGCTTCTTTTGATTTTCCTTCTCCAATAACAACAATTTTTCTACCAGCTTTTATACAAGCTTCAATAGCTAAATCAGCACGTTTATAACCAACCAGCTGTCCAAAAAATAGATAAAAATCCTTTGGATTTCTTGGATTATTGATGTACCTGTGAATATCACATGGAGGGAAAATTACATCAGCATCACGATTGTAGTATCTTTTAATACGGGCTGCGACAAAAGAGGAGTTTGCAATAAAATGATCTACAAGATTACTGGACATTACATCCCATTGGCGGAGTCCAGGAATCATTTTTTTCATGAAAAATTTAACAAGAGGATTAGATTTCCTAAAATATTCATGATACATATCCCAAAGGTAACGCATTGGCGTATGGCAATAACATAAGTGGAAAGCATTTGGAGCAGGACAAACACCTTTTGCTGGTCCTGATTCACTGGAAATAATCAAATCATAGCCTGTTAAATCAAGTTCCATAAGAGCATTAGGCATAAAAGGCATATATTTTTGATACAACTTTCGAGCCAGAGGAAAATTATTGATTTTTGTTGTATAGATTTTGTGTTTTTTAATCTCTTCACTAATTTTTTCAGGATTATAAACGTTTGTATAAATATCTGCCTGTGGATACATTTTACAAAGTTCTTCAAGAACTTTTTCACCACCACGCATTGTTACTAACCAATAGTGTACGATTGCTACTTTCATATTATTTACCCTGTATTGTATTATTGATTATTTCGTATGTTCTATCAAAAGAATAAGGATTTTCAGAAATAACTGGATTTGTTTTATTAAAGGTATTCTT
>JAEDFX010000083.1 GCA_016297805.1 Treponema sp.
AGCAAAAAATCGCACGGATCCTCTCATCCCTCGACGACAAAATCGAACTGAATAACAAAATAAACACCAACCTCGAACAGCAAGCTGGGGTCCTCTTCAAAAACCGGTTTGTAGACTTCGAACCATTCGGTGATAAAATGCCCGAGGAGTGGAAAGTTGGAAAATTGTCAGAATTAATAAATGTAAAATATGGAAAAGACCACAAGAAATCGAATGACGGAAATTGTCCGGTTTATGGCTCTGGTGGAATCATGCGTTATGTAGAAAAATTTCTATATGATAAAGAATCTGTATTAATTCCACGAAAAGGAACATTAAACAATGTCTTTTACATTAACGAATCATTCTGGTCTGTAGATACAATGTTTTACACTGAAATGAAAAAAGAAAACATCGCAAAATATGTCTACTTTTTCGTAAAAAGCAAAGACTTAAATGCAATGAACGCAGGATCTGCAGTTCCAAGCATGACAACAGAAATTTTGAATGCCATGGAAGTGTTGATTCCGAGTGACGAATATTTAGAGAAATTTGAAAATATCGTTTCGCCTATGTTTAAACAGATAAAACAGTGTATAATAGAAAATGAAAATCTTGCATCTATTCGAGATACTTTATTACCAAAGTTGATGAATGGAGAAATTGAGGTTTAATAGAAATATGAAAAAAGTTGATTTACATATTCATACAATTAGTACAATTACCGATCATCCTTTTGAGTTTTCTGAAGAAAAGCTTCTTGAGTATATAAAATTTGCAAAATTAGATTGTATTGCAATCACAAATCATAATTTATTTGATTTAGAACAATATAACTCAATAAAAACAAAAATTTCAATTCCGGTCTTTCCTGGAATCGAGATAGATTTAGAAGGTGGTCATCTTTTATTAATTACTGACATGAATGATGACTTACAGGATTTTGAAGATAAATGTAAACTTGTGAAGGCAGAAATAAATACGCCAAATGATTATATTAGTATAATTCAATTTAAACAGATCTTCCCAAATCTTAGTAAATATATATTAATTCCTCATTATGATAAGAAGCCTGTTTTGCCCGAACATATTCGTAATGAATTAAAAGATTATATAACAGCTGGAGAAGTTTCAAGTTTTAAAAAGTTTTTTACTTATCAAAAAATACAAGACTCTTTAGTACCAGTTTATTTTAGTGATTTTAGAATGGAAGTATCTCAATTCATTGATTCTGCATGCCAAACCTATTTTGATATTGATGATGATATTACTTTTTCAAAAATTCGATATTGCCTAAAGGATAAAAATAAAGTTTTCTTAAATAGAAATAAAGAAAAAGACTTTTTTGAAATATCAAATGATGGATTAATGATTTCTTCAAAATTAAATGTTATTTTAGGAAAAAGATCATCAGGTAAAACTCATTTATTAAACATGATAAATGACTCATTAGGAAAAACTTTCAATAAAATTTTATACATAAAACAATTCTCTTTATTACAAGATGATGATGAACAAACTAAATTTGAAAGACTTTTGTCAAAAAATCAGAATTCAATATATGATTTACACCTAAAAGAATTTCAAGCCATTATTAATGATATAAAGAATATAGACATTGATTCAGATGATGAAAAATGTTCGGATTATATAGAATCATTAAAAATGTTTGCAACGGAAACAGAAAGAAAAGATGTATTTTCAAAAACAAAACTATTTACAGAAGTTGAGTTTACAGAACCAAACTTATCAGCATTAGATAAACTAATAAAAGCCGCAGAAACACTATATGAAGCAGGTTCATATCAAGAAATAATTGATAAATACATATCAAAAGATTCCCTTAAAAAATTAATTCTTGATTTATTAGATAATGCGAAAAACGAGGAACTTAAAAAACAAACTTATTCTTGGTTGAATACTTTAATTAAAGAAATTAAAAAACGTTTATCCCAGAAAACTAGTTCTATTGAAATACCTGATATTAATTTTTCTGATTTGTATTTAAATAAAAAGAAAGTAGAAATGTTCAACAAAATAACAAACACCATTTATACAGATTCTATTATTCAAAAAAGAGAACTCCATAGTTTTCTAATTCAAGCAAAACGAGAAAAGTTTATAAATGCCACTGATATACGTTCATATTTAAAACTTAGTTTAAAAATTCAAGATGCCTTTATCTTCTATGATAATCCATATCAATATTTACAAAAATTAAAAGCCAAAGAAGATATAGAATCGAATGATTTTTATAAATATTTCGTGAAAATAAATTATGAAGTCTTAAATAACTATGGAACAAAGATTTCTGGAGGTGAGCGCTCAGAATTCAATTTATTAAGCGAATTGGAATCTTCTGAAAAGTATGAACTTTTACTTATAGATGAACCAGAATCATCATTCGATAATTTATTTCTCAAAAACAGTGTCGATGAAATGATTAAAGAAATTGCAAACATTATTCCTGTAGTATTAGTTACACATAATAATACACTTGGCTTATCTATCCACCCTGACTTTCTTTTGTATACAGAAAAAAATATTGAAAATGGAGTACCCGTTTATAGAGTTTATTCTGGAACAACAGCAAATCATATTTTAAAAAGTAATATTGATAATAAGGAAATGAATACACGAGATATTCTTCTCAACTGCTTAGAGGCAGGTGAACCTTCATATAAAGATAGGAGTCAAACATATGAAATACTTAAGAATTAATGAAAATAATGGTGAGTTTTTGAAAGAGAATTTTCAGTATGAAACAATTGATAAAATTGATAAGGATAATTTACTGTTTTTAATAAATTCTGCTGTTGAAAAAGATGATTTCGAAATTGAGGTTTATGATTCTGAAAAAATCAAAAACCCAGCTCAGCAGATAATTTATGAAAATATCTATAAGAAATTTGATGAATTACTAAAAAACAAAAATCAGTTAAAAGATCAAGTTGATAATTTATATAAAGATGCTTTTGAAAAATACTCAAAATAATAAAGCTGGCGCAGATGAGCACAGTCTAGCCCACTTACGAGCTACCAGGTTTCAGGGGCTGTGTCCCTAGGCGAAGGGGTAGCGGAAAACGCCGCAGGCGGTTGGAGCGTGGGGAAGGCTTTCCCTTCCTCTTAATAAAATAAGAGTAGGTACAATAATGCCAATAGACAAAAAAAAGTGAAATCATGATTTTTAAGACTGCGGACGAAAAGATTTCTATTGATGTTCGTTTTGAAGGCGAAACATTTTGGTTTATTCAAGCACAGATGGTGGATTTTTATGAATCGAACAAGGAAAATGTAAGCGAATATATAAAGCATGTTTCTGAAGAAGAACTTATTGAAGTATTTTTACAAATCTAAAAAAAGATATTTTGAAAAATTTTTTAATTTCACTGCCATCAACAGAGACATTATCAAAGTTTCAGAATATAATTAAAGTGATATTCGAAAAAGTGTTAGCCACACAACGAGAAATCAAACAACTTGAAACTCTCCGTGAAACTTTGCTACCAAAGTTGATGAATGGAGAATTATCCATATAATTAGGAGCTTATTGTGAATACAATTAGAATTTCAAACTTTGCAGAATTAGCATCATATAATAATAAACTTCCAAATGATATTGATTGGTTTAAAAACAATAACTTTATTATTGATGAAAATATTCCTGGAATTATGTTACATCTGACAGGGGAACAATTTCATTCTTCAATAAGTACAACTGTAATGAAATCTATTCTTAAATTGCAAGAATCTATATATAGACAATATTCTTTATTTGTATATGGTGATATTAGGCGGCTTTCAACTGAAGAAAAAGGAATGCTAGAATTATATGTAAAAGTTGAAAATGGTTCTTCAATATTCGAAATTATTCCTAAAGAAATTATTAAGGCAATATCAAAGAAGGTGGAAACTATGACATCAAAAGAAATGATTGCAAGCATTGCAGCAGTTGCTATTGCCGCAACCTTTTATGTATCAACACAAAAGATTATAGATGGAAAACAAAAAATAAAAGAATTAGAAATTCAATCTCAAACTTTTACAGATATTCAAAAGAATACCGCTGAAGCACAGATAGAAATGATAAAAGCCCAAACAGAGTTTTATAGAGAAGTTTCTAAGCAAGAAAATGTTTCTAAAATTGAAATAAACGGAGAAGAAATTACAACTTCTGAAATAAAGGAGATTACTAAAAGCCCAAGAACCAAATACGAAATCATCTCTGAACAAATAACAGATATATTTAAAGTAACAGATATTCATATTGAAGACAATTTTGTCTTTATTGATATTATATCAAATACAGGATTTATTATAAAAAAAGTACAACTTGTTGAAGGACTTGTGGATAAAGATGATTACCAAATGTTAAAGGATAGCACTGAAAGAAAATTTATGGATATGAATATTCTTGTTCAGAAGAAAAATGACACAATAATTTCTGCTATCTTGAATGGAATTAATAAAGATTAATAAACTATAAGTCAAGGAAAAATGTTTTTATGTACGGATTTTGTACCCGTTAGCGAACTATCAGGTTTAGGGGCTGTGCCCATAGGCGAAGGGGTATCGGACAAGCCAACAAAGCGGAGAGAATCGGCACTGCTTGCAGGGGCGATTCGTGGAGCGACTTGGCTTGGGAGCGAGGGGAAGGCTTTCCCCTTCTACTTATAAATTTTCGGAGGTACAACAATGCCAACAGACAATAAAAGTGAGATCGTGATTTTTAAGACTGCGGACGAAAAGATTTCTGTTGATGTTCGTTTTGAAGGCGAAACTGTCTGGCTTACTCAGGCTCAGCTGGTGGATTTGTATGGTTCGAGCAAGGCAAATGTAAGCGAACATATAAAGCATATTTTTGAGGCAGAAGAGCTAAAAGAAGATTCAGTTGTTCGGAATTTCCGAACAACTGCGGCGGATGGAAAATCGTATCAGACAAAATATTACAACCTCGATATGATTATCTCCCTGGGATACCAAATAAAATCCAAGATTGTTACGCAGTTCCGTCAATGGGCAACAAAGCGGCTGAATGAATATATCCGAAAAGGCTTTACGATGGTAAGAAGATATTTCAAATGGAACAGTTATTTGTGGTCGCTGTTATTTTAGGAATCTTTTTATTGCAAATTTCTGAGCATCTAGTAAACTAAATTTATATTTGTTCTTTTCTTTTGAAAATTCTTCTTCAGCTTTAAGATTCCGTTCTTTATCATTATTCGTACCAGATAAATAATAATCTATTTTCGTATCTGTTTGCATTCTTAGATATTCAAGGTATATATAAAACTGATGAGAAACATCGTGTCCAAGAATATATTCATTTTGGCTTATAAACAATTTACTTTCATTCATTTTTAATTCATACAACTTGTATTGCTCTGAAAAGCTAGACTGATATTGAAATGAATATTTATCAAAAGACTTTTCCTCAAGAGCATAAACAAACGCATCACTACATATTTCAGAGGATAACATTTCGACTTCATCTATCTTTTTCCAAATGTCATTCGTTGCATTAATAAATCTTGAAACTGAAAGTTCTGCAATTTTATTTTTAGTTTTTGCATTTTCAAGATTTATATTTATAAGAAAAGCTGCTAACAAAATAAAGATTCCGATAATGCATTTATCTAAAATAATTTGCAAAGTTTTTGATTCATCAAATAATTTTAAAATTTTTTTCATTTAAACATCTCCCTTACCGCACCATTCCCGATAAGGTTTGTGAATACCGAATAGTTTTTGTTCTCAAAACGGAGACGGCCGGCTGGTATTGCGGGACTGATATGCTGTTCTTCTGCAAAATTTCTTATTGCCATTGGGGTGGAAGAAATTGTCAGGCCCGAAGTTTTCCAGATGTTCATAGGAATTAACATTTCTTTTGCGTATGTGTCGGCTTCTCTTTCAATTGTTTTGCTCATTTCATTTGTAATATCATCAAAGTAAGCGGTATTATTTTTTGACAGATGTTTTTTTACATGTGCAAGTTCGTGGAAAAGAGTAAACCAGAAAGAGTCGAGACGGTCATAACGCAAGGTTAAGGCAATTAATGGGCTTCCATCGGGCATAAGCATTGAAGAACCATCAAGATGTGATTTTTCAAGATGCTCTTCGATAATAAAATGAATTCCCACTTTATTTAACAATTCTTTTGCAAGTTTTGGGCCTTCATCAAAAACACTAAGCATTGCTAAATGCGAGAAGAATTGTTCTGAAAGAACATCTTTATCCCACTTTGGAAGTTTTTCTGCAGCGGCAAGATTCATAACTCTTATTCGCCAGGCCATGAGAATATCATCTAGATTTTCAGATTCTTTATTTTCTGACTTTCTGTTATAACAAAGGGCAACATCTTGAATATTGAAGTTTCCGATAAATTTGATTATCAGTTCTTCTTTTAATTCTTTTGCCTGAGCCAGAGTTCCATCAAAGAAAGTTTTAAACCAGCCGCGCTTATATATTTCTGTAAAGGGAAAGTTTATTCCATGTTCCATGATAAAAGAGTCTGGTAATTCTTTTCCAGATTCCTGAATAAGAACTTCTGCGGGAATTCCTAAACCTTCGTGAAGTTTGCGAATCATATTAAGGCTAAGAGCTCTTTTTCCGGATAATACTTCTGAAACTTTTGATTTACTTCCAATGTAGGGAATTAAATCTTTGCTTTTAAGGCCCTGTTGTTCCATGCGGAATTTGATTGCGGCAACAGGACTTGGAAGATCCATTGGATATTTTTCATCTTCGTAAATTTCTACAAGCTTTACAAGGAGTTCAAGTTCATCAAATTCTGGTGTTCCTGGTTTTGAGTCAAAAATTTCTTCAATTCTGTTAAGAATAGTATTATATTCTTCTTCTGTTTTTATAACTTTAGGAGAAATCATTATATAGCCCCCATATCATATTTATTATACTCAGCATGAGTACCTATGAATAAAATGAATACCGTTCCGCTATCATAGTTTATTCTTGTTAGTAAACGGTAATCATTACCATGAATATTAAATACAACTTTATTGTCTGCCAGAAAACTTGCTGAAGGAAACCGATTTTTAATATCTTGCGGGGTTTTCCAAATTGCACTTTTTGCTTCTATGTACCATGAATCAAGGTCTGCTTTAACTATAGCATGCGTTTCAGAGTAATCCGTTAATGTTTTCTTTTTTATTACATGCAAAAGAACATTTCTCCTTGACAATTAGTTCCCTATTTAGGTAACTATATTATAAGTTCTTAATATGGGAATGTCAATAAAGTTCTGGTTCCGTATTTGAAATAGTTTTTATAACATTTTGGATGTATAATAAATTAGTAAGGAGTTTCGATTATATGTCCGATTACAACGAAAAAGCCTATGAAAATGCTCTGATTGAGTTGTTCCAGAATATAGGGTGGGAGCATGTTTATGGCCCAGACATTGATCGCGACTGGCATTCTCCGTTGTATGATTCAGTTCTCGAAGATTCTATTCGTCGTATAAACCCAAAGGCTGCTCCTGCTACAATTGATGAGGCACTTCTTAAACTCCGACATTTTGAAAATGCTGAACTTAAAAAGAAAAACGCTCTTTTTATGGAATACCTGCAGAATGGTATTGAAGTAAGCTTTTCCGCAAATGGCGAAACTAAATCTGACATCATTTATATAGCAGACTTTGAAAATGCCGGAAAGCCTGGCGACAAAAATTCTTACATCGTTGCTAACCAGTGGACATTCATAGAAAACTCAAACAAGCGGCCTGATATTCTGCTTTTCCTAAATGGACTCCCAATCTGTCTTTTTGAATTAAAATCTCCAAGTCGTGAACAGACTGATGCGAGCGAAGCGTACACACAGATTCGTAATTACATGCAGGAAATACCTAGTATGTTTATTTACAACTGCATATGTGTTATGTCGGATCAGCTTACATCTAAAGCCGGAACTATTACTTCTGGTGAAGACCGTTTTATGGAATGGAAATTGCAACGAAGTTCCCCGCGCAAGACAAAAGACGGCAACATGGAATCCAAGTCCTTTGTAGATTTCACAACTTTCTTTGAAGGCATTTTCCAGAAAGCTCGCCTGCTCGACATCATCAAAAACTTTATCTGTTTTAATAATTATGGAATAAACTCCTATAGGATTCTTGCAGGTTACCATCAGTATTTTGCGGTTCGTAAGGCAGTTGAACGAACAAAGATTGCTGTAAATGGGGACGGAAAGATTGGAGTCTTCTGGCATACTCAGGGCTCTGGAAAATCTCTTTCTATGGTTTTCTATGCTCACCTTTTGCAGCAGGCAATTGATTCGCCCACAATCGTTGTTATTACAGACCGCAATGATCTGGATAATCAGCTTTATGGACAGTTCTGTAATTGTAAAGATTTCCTGCGGCAGGAACCTGTTCAGGCAGAAAGCCGCGAACATCTGAAGCAACTTCTTGAAGGACGTAAGGCAAACGGCATCATCTTTACCACAATGCAGAAGTTCGAGGAAAGTGATGAGCCACTCAGCGACAGAAATAATATCATCGTAATGGCGGATGAAGCTCACCGAGGCCAATACGGACTTACAGAAAAGGTCAAGACTGTAAAAAATAAAGATGGAAATGTTTTACTAGACGAAAATGGAAATGCGATTGTAAAGACCGTGACAGGTACCGCATAATCCGAGACAGTCTTCCGAACGCTAGTTATATCGGATTTACTGGTACTCCAATTTCCCGTGAAGACCGCAGCACTATCGAAGTCTTCGGTGACTACATCGATGTATATGATATGACTCAGGCTGTAGAAGATGGAGCAACCCGCCCTGTTTATTACGAAAGCCGTGTTATCAAACTTAAGCTTGATGGTAAAGTGCTTGCCCAGATTGATGCCGAATATTCTGCCCTCGTAAACAATGCAGACGAAGAAGTAATCGAAAAAAGCAAACATGAACTTGGCAAGATGGAAGAAATTCTCGGCCACGAAAAAACTATCAACTCTCTTGTTGATGATATTCTTAATCACTACGAAAACGAACGCCAGTATCTTTATACCAGAAAGGCAATGATTGTTGCTTATAACCGCTCAATTGCCATGAAGATTTTTAATCGTATTCTGGAGCTACGGCCATCCTGGGCGGGAACAACTTTTCAGGTCACAGTCGGCTCAAAGCAGATTACAGTACCTGGTGACGATGCCCGAATTGCCGTTGTAATGACCGAAAGCAACAAGGATCCGGAAGAATGGCGTGCAATCATCGGCAACAAACATCGCAAGCAGGAACTTGCAACCCGCTAAAAATTGCAATCGTTGTTGATATGTGGCTTACAGGTTTTGATGTTCCTTCTCTTGCAACAATGTATGTTTACAAGCCGATGGAAAGCTACAACCTTATGCAGGCAATTGCCCGTGTAAACGGAACATCCGAGGGATGTTCATCGAGTTTGCTACGCAAACTCGCAGCATGAATGCGAGTTTTTGCAAAGCAAAAACTCGGTAAGCAAGCGATAGCTTGCGACGAATCGCAAGCGCCCTTAAACAGGCCATGAACGACTACACAGTCCGAGACCGCCAGAACTACGGTGAAATGGATGTTGCAAAACGAGCCTTCCCTAAGTTCCAGGAAAAGCTTGAAATCTGCCGAAATCTTTTCTTTGGCTATGATTACACTTCATTCTACGAAGGTTCTGATTTACAACGCGGTATGACAATCAGTGGGGCAGTAAACTTTATTGTTGCTCCAGATAAAGAAGAAAAAAAACAGGCATTTATAAAAGAAGCTCTTATGCTCAAGCAAGCCCTTTCACTTTGTTCATCTATGGTAAAAGAGCATATGCGTCTTGAAGCCGCCTTCTTTGAATCTGTCCGCGTTCTTGTAATGCGTATTTTATATAATCCATCTGGCAAGAAATTTTCCCTTAAAGAAATCAACGACCGCATAAACGAACTTCTCAAACAATCAGTAAAATCCGACGGCGTTATAAATCTTTTCTCTGACATCGGCGAAAAAGTAAATCTCTTTGACCCGACCTTCCTTGAAAATGTTTCAAAGATAAAAGAAAAGAACCTCGCCGTAGAAATGCTCAAGAAGTTGATTGAAGAACAGGTAA
>JAEDFX010000225.1 GCA_016297805.1 Treponema sp.
CGTTTTTTTCGGTATAGTTCAATTCAAGAATTTCCAGCTGGAAGTAGTCTTCATTTACAGAATTATCTTTCCAGATAAAATGAAGATCATAAGCTAAATCGTCTGGAGTAGCTGGGTCAACATAACCTGCATAGAATGCTTTTGGAGCATCTGGTTTCTTTTCAATAATATTAGGAACTGCAATAATTTTTGAAGTTACCTGATTTGAAAGAATTATGATTTTATCTGAATAGTAATAGGTTTTAGTTAATCCACTACCTGTTTTTGGTGTAAAAGTAAGCATGAAATTATAGGTGCCAGGTACACAAGCAGAAGTGAAGTTTGCATTAGCATAGTCAGTTCCCATATCTGTAATCTTATCTTTTTTCAGTGTAGTTGCAGAATAATCTGTGGCAGTTCCAACTGCAGAACCGTCAATTATCTTATAAATACCACCTTTTACATCGTATTTTGTAAAATCATTTTCCCAGTTATCAAGATAAAGAGCAAGCTTAGCAGTACCATTTTCCTTTAATGAATAAGGTGAAAGAAAGAAGTTGATAGTATCATTATAGCGAAGGTCTACAGTGGAAGAACCGTAAAGAATAGCGGATTGAAGAGCTTTTGCTTCTGTATCACAATCAGCGCCTGCTTTTACCATTACAATTTTAAGAACATACTGAGAAACTGCTAAGTTTAATTCAACTGTACCTGTTGTTTTAGAACCTGTTGCTGCTTCAAAAGAAACCTTTTTAGGATTTCTTAATGCGCTTTGTTCAGAAGTTGTGAGAACTCCAAGTTTTTCTTCACCCCACATATAGAATTCGTAAACATCCTTATCTGAACCATCCTTTTTTGTTGCATCAATAGTTTCTGGTGCAATCAAACGGGCTTCAGATGATTCACCAAATGATACAATGTCACCATCGGCTCTTACATTAATTTTTACTGAACGGCTTCCATATAAGAAGTCATCGCCTTCAACAGTTGCATCTGTAAACATGTTTCCACATCCTGTGAATGCAAATGCAAGTAATGATGCAGCTATTACTGCAAGTTTTGTCATTTTTTTCATGTTTTCCTCCTATGAAAAAATATAGATAAATACATTTAAATTCGAATCAATTAAAAGGTTTATAGCCTTCTAAAAATCATAATGCTGATAAATTACTAATTCACATATATCTGAATATATCGAGCCCTCCATATCTTCTATAGTTAAAGTAAGCTTGTAGGTCTTACCAACTTCTAGTCCTGATTCAGGAATGTATGTAGCAAAATCTCTGGTGGTTCCACTGGTGCCGTTGAAATATTTAATTTCAACTGGTGTTTCAGTTTCATCATCAAATTTTGTTACAACCCAACTATATCTATTACAGTTATATGGTGCAGATAAGTTCAATGTGTCTTCGCTACTTACACAGTAAGTGCTGTACAACATCATACTCGGCACAAAATCAGCATCGCCTGGTGACGGTTGCCCGTTGCCACCTTTGTTGTTAATTGTAAAATGCGAATTGTAATCATCAAGCATCGTTCCAAAGCTGTTGCTGCAACCCGTTAAGAAGGTGAGAAACAGCAGAAAAGCTATAAAACGAAGCTTACTCATGTCATATTTCCTCCTCCTTATGTTTAACTGTATTTATACTTTTTAATAATCCCATTTTATTCCCCCTGTATTATGCTTCCGATAGTTCTAGTGCCACCAATGTTTATGAGCGCACCGAATTCTACTCTGAAAGTTAACCCCTGTATAAAATCATAATTGCCGCAAAGAGAAAGGTTAATAAAATCCCAAGCAGCACCTATTTTAAGCTCCATAGAAAAAGAAGGAAAGAATTGGCTAGCCATGGAATTCATTCCAATATTGCCATTCCATATTTTGAACAGATTCAAACCCATATTTGTCTCTATATACAACTCCAAACTGTTCTTTAAAGGGTAAATTGCAAATCCAAATGGGGCCCCAAAATAGAATGTGAGTAAGTTAGGATTTTTTAATACGCCTGTTGAATCTCTGTATGTATAAGGAAAATCGCTGTTGGGTAATCCTAGACATGCTCTTGAGAGTCCACCAAAATAGAATGGTTGAATTAAGTCGTAATTCAGGTATCCTCCTGTAATACTGAAGTTAATAGAGTATGGTGATTTTAAATTCCCTAATCCAAAATCAGCTACTATACCGTGACCGTCTTTGAAATATGTTTTTATATTATCTTGGTCAAAGAATTCTTTAATCGTCTTCTTTTTTTCTT
>JAEDFX010000226.1 GCA_016297805.1 Treponema sp.
ATCAAATACAGTCCGCTGCTTTATATAACCTTCTATCCAAAAAGGCTGCTACAATACCAAGAAAAACGAAAATCAGGGCCTTTGAGATTAAAGCTGCAATTGGAATCTCAATTCCTGCAAAAATCTGAACTGTAGACTGAGTAATCATCATTACGGCTACAACAATAATTGACTGCAAAAGAATTGCATAGAGAATTGTTCCCAAAGGAACCTGTTTTTTCATAAGATATAAGGCAATAAAACACAAAGGCGAAATTATTCCAAGATCCAAAATATAAGTGGCTTCAGTGGTGTAATTCTCTATGAGAGAAAGTGAAGTACCATTTATAATTGTAGGAATAATATCCGGCCACCAGGCAATACACAGGGAAATACCGGAAAAAATTAAAAACATTACATCTGCCTTTCTGGGAGTAAAACTGTAATTATATTTTCCAAGTCTAATCATCCTTTTTATAAAAGTGAAAAATAAAAGCGCAAACAGCATTACATACAAAACAAAAATACGGTTATATTTTACACCAAAACACAAGGAAACTGCATAGTACAAACTGAGTGCTTCAACACTGGTAAGTCGCAGTTCAGTTTTGTAATCTGCACCACGAATATTTTTTACAAGACTGATTACAAACAATGGCACCCCAAAAAGCAGAACTGCAAAATCAGTTCCAATAAAAATTGATGCCTTAAAATAGGAATCAGCTTTATAAATTCCGCTACCAAAAATCTTTATTTCATCCCCATACTGATTTATGTACGAAAAAGCCTTTGTAAAATCCATGGAGAAAATTCCACATAAAGAAATACATATTAATAGAAGAATTATGCAAATTTCAGGCATATATTTTTTCACTCTAATTCACCTCGCTGAGTTTTCCGTCAAAATAAACAAAATCACTTTCCGGATAATTCCACACTGCCTTAAAAGTTGAAGGATATTTTATGCCGCTAGCAGAAACTTTATAATCGCCGCAAATTGCAGACCATGGAATTTTTTCCATAGTATTGTCTGGATTACTTACTGCACGGTCGTTTGTTGTAAAAGAAATATATTCATAATTCTGATTAAAAGTAAAAACGCCGCTGCAGGTCTGTCCCCCATTGCTGATTGTAGCCCGAACATTGTAATCATCAATTTCTTCAAAAGTGATAAAACCGCTTAGCAAAGCTGATGGCAAAAACATTATTTCTGCAAGATATGTTGCCAGGCAGGCTTTATCCATTTCTGCGCCAGTCTGATTAAAAAGTGTAAAGCATTTGGCAATTACACCTTTCATTCCGCCAATGCCATTCTTGTAGTAATCGTAGCCCTGAAAAGGAATACCAAACATACTGCTGTCAATCAAAGCAAAACGGCAAGGTTCAGCCGCATTGTACGTCGGGTCAAGGCCCGTTTCACTCAAGGCCTTTACTCCGCCGTTTTTCGGGTTTGCAATAAACCCGAAATCATATTGTGTGTAATCAATCTTTAATTTTGGACCATTTTTACCCTGCATAAAATCTACATTTTTGTAAAACATGCGAAGATAACTTTTATGAGGAGTTCCAATGTAACCGCAGTTTTCAATATATTTTTGAATTGCTGGAGGAAAGCTTTCAAAATCCGCCTTCGTAATAACACACTTTGGGGTCGAACCTGATTTTTCAATACACTCCTTCACATCTTTTACAAACTCATTTTTTACAGGCGAATAAGGAATGTTAAACCAGATTGCAATAATAAGAATAATTGTGGCAATGATAATTAAAATACTCATAGTTAGTTTCCTCATTTACAGACTTCCCTCTTTATCTTCTGCATGGCTTTTCAGATTTTCTTCCATCCTGGAAATGATTTTATAAACCGCTCGGATTTCATCATCAGAAATATCCTTGTACAAAAGCTCCATAAAGGCCTGTTCTTTTTGTGCATATTTTTTTGACATTTGATTAGCTTTTTTTGTCAGGTAGATTCGTTGTTTGCGTCTGTCATTTTCATCCTGATGCAAAACTACAAGACCTTTTTTGCAAAGACTATTTAAAACTTCCTTAACATTCTGGCGAGAGCAGCCCATTATCTGAGCTAATTGATTTGCAGTTGGAGCCTCATCTGGAAAAAGATTCATGCAGGCCATTAAAAAGAACTGCTTACAGGTGATTTCTTCATAAAAAGAATCTCCTGTTGCCTGAAGCCTGTTCATAAAAGCAAAAAGCA
>JAEDFX010000010.1 GCA_016297805.1 Treponema sp.
AAGAGAAGGAACGTGGTATTACAATCAATACTCGTCACTTGGAATATCAGTCAGATAAGAGACACTATGCTCACATCGACTGTCCAGGACATGCTGACTATATTAAGAACATGATTACTGGTGCTGCTCAGATGGATGGTTCTATCCTCGTAGTATCTGCTCCAGACTCAGTTATGCCTCAGACACGTGAGCACTTGCTCCTCGCTCGTCAGGTAGGTGTACCAAAGATCATCGTATTCTTGAACAAGGTTGACCAGGTTGATGATCCAGATCTTCTCGAACTCGTAGTAGAAGAAGTAAAAGATACTCTCCAGGAGTATGGATTCTCTGCAGATACTCCAATCATTAAGGGTTCTGCATTCAAGGCTTTGAACGAGCCAACTCCAGAAAACACAGCTTGTATCGAAGAGCTCCTTACAGCTATGGATACATGGTTCGATGATCCAGTTCGTGATGATCAGAAACCATTCTTGATGCCAATCGAAGACATCTTCACTATCTCTGGTCGTGGTACTGTAGTAACAGGAAAGATCGAGCGTGGTGTTGTAAATATGAACGATGCTGTACAGATTGTAGGTATCCGACCAACAGCTGATACAACTGTAACAGGTATTGAAATGTTCCAGAAGACTCTTGATCAGGGTATGGCTGGTGATAACGTTGGTATTCTTCTTCGTGGTATTGAAAAGAAAGACGTTGTACGTGGACAGGTTTTGGCTAAGCCAGCATCTATCACACCACATACAAAGTTCGAAGCTCAGATTTACGTTCTTTCAAAAGAAGAAGGTGGACGTCACTCTCCATTCTTCACAGGATATCGTCCACAGTTCTACTTCAGAACTACAGATATTACTGGTACTATCGAACTCGAAGCTGGTACAGACATGGTTAAACCTGGTGATAACGTTAAAGTTATTGGTGAACTTATTCACCCAATCGCTATGGACGAAGGTCTTAAGCTTGCTATCCGTGAAGGCGGTCACACAATCGCTTCTGGTCAGGTAACAAAAATTATTGAATAGTTTTTAGTTTTTCAAACGGTGAAGTTGGTATTGTTTATCAACTTCACTGTGATTGAAAAGGAGTAAAATTAAATGGCTAATGGAAAGATTCGTGTCAGACTTCGTGCATTTGATGTAGAACTGATCGACCAGAGTGCTAAAGCCATCGTGCAGACTGTACAGAAGGCGGGAGCTAAGGTTTCTGGACCTATCCCTCTTCCAACAAGAATTAATAAGGTAACTGTATTGCGTTCACCACATGTAAATAAAAAATCACGTGAACAGTTTGAAATGCGTACACACAAACGCCTTATTGACATTATGAACCCATCACAGGATGTTATGGATTCATTGATGAAGCTTGAACTTCCTGCCGGTGTCGATGTAGTTATTACACAGTAGTGTAATAGTCACACTTGTAGTGTAGAAACCCTTTTAAGGGTTGCCCAATGGGTATTTAAAGCAGAAATGCTTATATATAAAAGGTACGATCCCTCTGGATTTGGGACGACGGCCTAATTTAATCGGGAGTTTTGCGAACAATTAGTAACAAAATCCCAATAGGAGAATATCAGAATGAAAGGTCTGATGGCTAAAAAAATTGGCATGACACAGATATTCGATGAAAGCGGTAATCTGACACCAGTAACCGTAATCCAGATCGAGCCTAATGTTGTTGTTGCCAAAAAAACAAAGGAAAATTGCGGTTATGATGCAGTTGTTCTTGGTTTGGATGATATGAAAGCATCTAAAGCAAACAAAGCATATGCCGGACAATTCCCAGAAAACATTACTCCAAAACGTCAGTTGAAAGAGTTCCGTAACTTTGAAAAAGACGTGAATGTTGGAGATGTTGTTGGTCTTGAACTCTTTGATGGTGTACGTTTCTTAGACGTTACAGCTACATCAAAAGGTAAAGGTTTCCAGGGCGTTATGAAGAGATGGGGATTCCATGGTGGACGTGCTACTCATGGTTCTAAATTCCATCGTGAACCAGGTGGAACAGGTGAATGTACTACACCAGGTCACTCATTCAAGAATATTAAATTACCTGGACATATGGGTTTCAAGAGAATTACTGTACAGAATTTGAAGATCGTTAAAGTTGATCCAGAACTCAAAGTAATTATGGTTCGCGGTGCTGTTCCTGGTAATAAGAACTGTACACTCATCGTGAAGTCCGCAGTTAAGAAATAGGAGATAGAATATGGAAAAGAAAGTATATTCAACTTCTGGTAAAGAATTGCGTACAATCACACTTGATGATAAAGTATTCGGTCTTCCAGTAAATGACGACGTAATTTATTACGCTATTACAAATGAATTAGCAAATAGACGTGTGGGAACTGCTTGTACAAAGACTCGTTCAGAAGTACATGGTTCAAATGCTAAACCTTATAAACAGAAGGGTACTGGTAATGCACGTCGTGGTGACAAAAAATCTCCAATTACAGTAGGTGGTGGTACAATTTTTGGACCAAAACCAAGAGATTTCAGTTACTCAATTCCTAAGAAAGCAAAGAGACTTGCTATGAAGTCAATCTTGAGTGCTCACGCTCAGGGTGACAGACTTACAGTTATTGAAGATTTTACTGTTGAAAGTGGTAAAACTAAAGATTTAGTAACAATTCTTAACAATTTTGCTAAAGATGAAAGAACTGTATTGATTTTGAAAGATGATGATGCAAAAATCAAACAGGCAGGACGTAATATTCCTAACCTTACATTCCTTGCATATAATCGTCTTGAAGCACATGATTTGTACTACGGACGCAAAGTAATTATTCTTGAATCTGCAGTAAAAAATCTTTCTGAGTTCTATGCTGAAGATAAGGAGGCTAAATAATGAATTACAAAGATATTCTTATTAGGCCTGTTGTTTCTGAAAAAGCAAGTATGTTGCGTGAACAGAATAAATATGTATTTATCGTTCGCTCAGATGCTACAAAAACACAGATTAAAGAAGCTGTTGCAAGCTTGTTTAAGGTAAAAGTAGTTGACTGCACAACAATGAATGTGCTTGGTAAAATGAAACGACTTCGTGGTAAACCAGGTCGTACAGCATCTTACAAAAAAGCTATTGTTAGAATCGCTGAAGGCGAAACAATCACAGCTTTTGAAGGTGTGTAAGTCTGGTAAAGATTAAGGGGATATAAAATGGCTCTTAAAGTATTTAAGCCAATGACAGCAGGTACACGTGGACGTGTAGACTTGCGTCGTGACGAACTGACAACTGATAGACCCGAGAAAACTTTGGTGTCAGGTCGTAAGTCTCATGGTGGACGCGGAGCTGGTGGTCGTATTTCTGTACGTCATCAGGGTGGCGGTCACAAGAGACGTTATCGTGATATAGATTTCAAGCGTGATAAGCACGGAATTCCTGGAACTGTAAAAACAATTGAATATGATCCAAACAGAAGTGCTAATATCGCTTTGATTTATTATGCAGACGGTGATAAACGTTATATCATCGCTCCAAAAGGATTGCAGGTTGGTCAGAAAATTATGTCTGGTGATAATGCAACTCCGACAGTTGGAAATGCACTTCCTCTGAATGCAATTCCAGTTGGTTTTACTATTCACAACATTGAATTGACACTTGGTCAGGGTGGACAGCTTGTTCGTTCTGCTGGTGCTAGTGCAATGATTGCAGGTCGCGAAGGTGATTATGTTATCGTTCGCTTGCCTTCAAGTGAAATGAGAAAGATTAACGGAAAATGCTATGCAACAATCGGTGTTGTAGGAAATGAAGAACACATGAACGTAAAACTTGGTAAAGCAGGTCATAAACGTTGGATGGGTATTCGTCCTACAGTTCGTGGTATGGCTATGAACCCTGTTGATCACCCACTTGGTGGTGGTGAAGGTGCTGGTAAAGGACGTAATCCTGTTACTCCTTGGGGACAGCCTTGTAAAGGTTACCAGACACGCAACAAAAGAAAGACATCTAGCAACTTCATTGTTAGCCGTCGTAAGAAGTAGTTGGCGAGGAGATAATCGTGTCAAGATCTGTTAAGAAAGGACCATTTGTAGAAAAATCTCTCTACAAAAAGGTTCAGGCAATGAATAAAGAAGCAGACAAGAAAATGATTAAAACATATTCTCGCTGCTCTACAATAATTCCAGAAATGGTTGGAAATACTATTTCTGTTTATAATGGTAAATCATGGATTCCTGTATATATTACAGAAAACTTGGTAGGTCATAAACTTGGTGAATTTGCTCCAACTCGTACTTATCATGGCCATGGTGGTTCAGATAAAACTGCTAAGAAATAAGGGTAGAGGTATATAATGAAAGTTGAAAAAGGTTATGTAGCTACTACTAAATTCCTGATTGCTTCACCAACAAAGGTTCGTCCTGTTGCAAATGTAATCAAAGGCAAGTCCTATTCGGAATCTATGGCTATTCTTGCAAATATGCCACAGAAAGGTGCCACATTGATCAGTGCTACATTAAAGTCAGCTGCTTCAAACGCACTTAATTTGAATAGCAAGTTAGATGAAGATATGCTTTACGTAAAAGAAATCAGAATTGATGAAGGTCCAAGACTTAAGAGAGTTTGGTTCCGTGCACGTGGTCGTGCTGATCAGTTGCTGAAACGTATGTGCCATATTACCGTTGTCGTTGACGAAAAGGCGGGGGAATAAAGTGGGACAGAAAGTTAATCCTATTGGTTTACGCTTAGGTGTAAACAAAACATGGCAGTCACGTTGGTACGCAGATCCACGTGAATATGCAGATTTAGTTTTGGAAGATCTCAAAATCCGTAAATTGGTTTCTGAACTCCCAGAATGTAAAAATGCAGATATAGCTGAAATTGAAATTGTTCGCCATCCACAGCGCGTAACAATCGTAATTCATACAGCTCGTCCAGGTGTTATTATTGGTGTTAAAGGTGCATCAATCGAAAAGATTAGTGCAGATATTCAGAAGCAGCTTACAAAGAAAGTTCAGATTAAGATTAAGGAAATCAAACGTGCAGATTTGAATGCTAATTTGATTGCTCAGAATATTGGTCGTCAGCTTGTAGGTCGTGGATCATTCCGTAAGGCAATGAAACAGGCTGTAAGCAATGCTATGCGTGCTGGTGCACAGGGTGTTAAGGTTCGTTTGAGTGGTCGTCTTGGTGGAGCAGATATGTCTCGTACTGAAGAACACAAAGAAGGACGTGTACCTCTTCATACACTCCGTGCTGATATCGACTATGGTACATTTGCAGCTCTTACTACATACGGTAAAATCGGTATTAAAGTATGGGTTTACAACGGAATGAACTATGGTATCGATCACAATGAAGATGCTGGTCAGCTCGTTAAGAAACCAAGACGTCCTGCACGTCAGGCTTCTGAAAAGACTGATGGTTCTGAACCTGCTAAAAAGGCAAGGAGTTAGTATATGCCATTAAGTCCAAAAAGAGTAATTCACCGTAAGGTGCAGCGTGGTCGCGAAAAGGGTTTCGCAACACGTGATAACAATATTGATTTTGGTGACATCGCTCTCGTAGCAATGGAACCAACTTGGTTGGATGCTAGAGTAATTGAAGCTGCCCGTGTTGCTATCAACCGTAAGCTTGAAAGAAAGGGAAATGTATGGATTCGTATTTTCCCTGATAAACCAATTACTAAAAAACCAGCTGAAGTTCGTATGGGTAAGGGTAAAGGTGCTCCAGATCATTGGGCAGCTGTTATCAAACCTGGTATGATTTTGTTTGAAATTGGTGGAGTAGATTTGAAAGTAGCTACAAGAGCTCTTGAGCTTGCTGCTGATAAACTTCCAGTTTTGACAAAAATAGCTTATAAGCCAACAAAGGACTAGGAGGAATAAGATGGCTGATTCAAAGAAAAAGAATGACAAAGAACTGTCTTATAAAGAACTAGTTGCTAAACGTGATGAGCTTAAAAAGGAATACATGGATCTCCGTTTCAAAATGGTAATTTCACATGTAGATAACCCAATGCAGAAACGTACATTGCGCCGCGAAATCGCACGCTTGAATACGTTCATCCAGCAGAAAGAAATTGCTGGTGAGAATAAGTAGGAGCTGAACTGTGGAAAATAATGCTGTTCAGACTGTAAAGAACGCAAAACGTTCATTTGTTGGACTTGTTACATCTGAAAAAATGGACAAGACAATTGTTGTAACTATTGCAACAAAGAAAATGGACCGTCTTTACAAGAAGTATGTTACTAGAACTAAGAAATACATGGCTCATGATGAAAATAATGATGCTCATGTTGGTGATACTGTGCGTATTGTTGAATGCAGACCATTAAGCAAAAATAAATGCTGGCGTCTTGCAGAAATCATTGAACGTGCTAAATAAGCGAAGGAGTTAAGAATTATGATTCAAATGCAATCTTGTATGACTGTTGCTGATAACTCTGGAGCTAAAATCGCTCAGTGTATTAAAGTTATCGGTGGATCACATCGTAGATATGCTGGTATTGGTGATATCGTAGTTGTAGCTATTAAAGATGCAATTCCTACATCTACTATCAAAAAAGGTACAATCGAAAAGGCTGTAATCGTACGTCAGGCAAAAGAATATCGTCGTCCAGATGGAACTTACATTCGTTTTGATGATAACGCATGTGTTATCGTTGACGATAGCAAGAATCCAAAAGGAAAACGTATTTTCGGACCTGTTGCTCGTGAGCTCCGTGATATGGACTTTATGAAGATCATTTCACTTGCTCCAGAGGTTCTTTAAGGAGAAAATGAGATGTTAACAAAATCAAAAATCCGCAAGAACGATACAGTTGAAGTAATTGCAGGTAAAGATAAGGGTAAAAGAGGAACAGTTGTTCGTGTTTTCCTTAAGAAAGATGCAGTTATCGTATCTGGTGTAAACATTGTTAAAAAAGCAATGAAAAAGAAGAGTCAGCAGGATCAGGGCGGTATCGCTGAGATCGAAGCTCCTCTTAATATTTCAAATGTAGCAATCGTATGTAAAAAATGCGGTGCTACAAAGATTGGTTATAAATTGGACGGCGACAAGAAAGTTCGTGTATGCCGTAAATGTGGAGATGTTCTGTAATGGCAAATTACGTACCTCGGCTTAAGAAAGTCTATAAAGACGAAATCGCACCAGCTCTTGTAAAAGAGTTTAACTACACAACTCCAATGCAGATTCCTGCTATTAAGAAGATTGTTGTAAGTATGGGTGTTGGTGAAGCTCTCACAAATAAGAAACTCCTTGATGCCGCAGTTGCTGACTTGACACAGATTACTGGTCAGAAGGCTGTTAAAACAAAGGCAAAGAAGAGTATTGCTAACTTTAAACTTCGTGAGGGTAATGAAGTGGGTGCAATGGTAACATTGCGCGGAGATATCATGTATGAATTCCTTGATCGTCTCATCAATGTTGCGTTCCCACGTATTAAAGATTTCCGCGGAATCAAAGCTACTGGTTTTGATGGTCATGGAAATTTCTCTGTTGGTATTACTGAACAGTTGATTTTCCCAGAAATCGATTTTGATAAAGTAACAAAAATCGCTGGTATGAACATCACATTCGTAACAAGTGCTAATACAGATGCTGAAGCAAAAGCACTTCTTACTAAGTTCAATATGCCATTCCGTAAGTAGGTGAAGTATGGCTAAGAAATCAATGATTATTAAAGCAGCCCGCAAACAGAAGTATTCAACACGTGTTTATAACCGTTGTCAGATTTGTGGACGTCCTCGCGGATATTTGCGTAAGTTTAAGATGTGTCGTCTTTGCTTCCGTAAATTGGCAAGTGAAGGCCAGCTTCCTGGCGTAACAAAATCAAGTTGGTAGGAGATATAGAATGAGTGCATCAGATCCAGTAGCAGACATGCTCACTAAGGTTCGCAATGCGGCTATGGCCCGCCATGAAAAAGTAGATGTGCCTGCTTCTAAATTGAAGCTTGAAATCGTTAAGATTTTAAAAACAGAAGGATACATCAAGAACTTTAAAAAACTTCAGGAAGATGGAAAAAACACAATTCGTATTTTCTTGAAATATGATGATGATAATAATCCAGTGATTCATGGTGTTAAGAAAATTTCTACACCAGGTCGCCGTGTTTATTCTGGCTATAAAGATTTACCACGTGTTTATAACGGCTACGGTACAATCATCGTTTCAACTTCTTCAGGTGTAACAACTGGTAAGAAGGCAACAGAAAAGATGGTTGGTGGTGAATTAGTTTGCACAATCTGGTAATAAGGGGGAAGTGAGATGTCTAAAGTAGGTAAACTTCCTGTTGCTTTACCAGCAGGTGTAACAGTTACTTTTGCTAACAATGTTATTTCCGTTAAAGGTCCTAAAGGGGAACTTAAACAGGATGTTGTTGGTGATATTGATATTAAAGTTCAGGGAACAGAAGTAGTTCTTACAACTAAGAATGATGCTAAACAGACAAATGCTTATCATGGTTTGTATAGAAGTCTTCTCTCTAACATGGTTAAAGGTGTTTCAGAGGGCTTTACAAAAACATTGGTAATTACAGGTGTAGGTTATCGTGCAGAAGTTAAAGGTAAAGAACTTGTATTGAATCTTGGATATTCAAGTGACTATATTGCAATCATTCCAGAAGGTTTGACAGTAGTTGCTACTCCTGATGGTAAAGTTACTATCAGTGGTATCGACAAGCAGTTGGTTGGTGAATTTAGTTCTCAGATTCGTAAGTTGAGAAAACCAGAACCTTATAAAGGAAAGGGTATTCGATACGACAACGAAGTTATCCGACGTAAAGTTGGTAAAACTGGTGTTAAATAAGGTGAAGCTATATGTTTAAGAAAATGAACGACAAAAACAGAAAACGCTTGCACAGAAAGATTCATATTCGTAAGTCTATCTACGGTACAGCAGAAAGACCAAGAATGACTATTACACGTAGTAACAAAAATATTTCTGTTCAGGTAATTGATGATGATGAAGGCAAAACTTTAGCTTCAATTTCAACTATGGAAAAAGAATTTGCTGCAGTTAAACCTAATACAGAAGGTGCAGCAAAACTTGGTGAAGCTTTAGGTGCACGCCTTAAGGATAAAAAAATCTCTAAGGTTGTTTTTGACAGAAATGGTTATTTGTACCATGGTGTTGTTAAAGCTTTCGCTGATGGTGCCCGTAAAGCTGGTATCGAATTCTAGGAGTTATTATGGAACATCAGAAAAACTTTGATAAAGATCCAAAAGAGAAGGAATTTGTTGAAAAACTCGTAACTCTTAACAGAACTTGTAAAACTGTAAAGGGTGGACGTAGAATGTCTTTCTCTGCTCTTACTGTTGTAGGAGATGGAAAAGGTCGCGTAGGATACGGACTTGGTAAAGCTAATGACGTATCTGAAGCAATTAAAAAGAGTATTGATAAGGCTAAGAGAAATCTTATTACAGTTCCAATGAAAAATGGAACATTGCCACATGATATCATTGGTAAATATAAGAGTTCAGAAGTATTGTTGAAACCAGCTTGTTCCGGTACTGGAATTATCGCTGGTGGTACAGTACGTGCCATTATGGATGCTGCTGGTGCAACAGATGTTCAGTCTAAATCATTGGGATCTAACTCAGCTGTAAACGTAGTTCGTGCTACATTTGACGCAATCTCAAAATTGATGGACGCTAAGAAAGTTGCAGCAAACAGAGGTAAAACTCTTGATGAGTTGTGGGGTTAATGTATGGCTAAAGCAAAACAGATTAAAGTTACATTAATTAGAAGTACAATTGGTCAGAAGCCAGAAAAGGTTGCAACAGTTCGTAGTTTAGGACTTAAGAAGATCCATTCTTCTAATGTTCTTGCTGATAATGATGCTGTTCGTGGTATGGTTGCTGCTGTATCACACTTAGTAAAAGTTGAGGAGATCTAAAATGGCAGAATACAATCCAATTCTTAGTGCTCCTCAGGGTGCTAATAAACAGCCAAAGCGTGTAGGCCGTGGTTCTTCTTCAGGACTTGGTACTACAGCTGGTAAAGGTAATAAAGGTCAGCAGTCACGTTCTGGTGGAAAAACTTATGTAGGTTTCGAAGGTGGTCAGATGCCACTTTACAGACGAATTGCTCACAAAGGTTTCTCAAACTATCCTTTCAAGAAAGAATATGTTTGTATAAACGTTAATCAGTTGGACGCTAAATATAATGATGGTGAAACTGTTGATAAAACTTCACTTATTGCAAAAGGTTTTATTTCAGCAAAAGCAGATGTACTTGTAAAAGTTTTGGGTGATGGTGACATTACAAAGAAACTTACAGTAGCTGTAGATAAAGTTTCAGAATCAGCAAAGGCAAAAATCGAAAAAGCTGGTGGTTCTGTAAAAGCTGCAGAAGCTAAGGCTGAATAGGGCGGAGTAGAACATGGCAAGCAATCCAATTGTAAATATGTTTAAAGTTAAAGAAATTAGAGATCGTGTGTTCTTCACATTCCTCATTTTGGCAGTGTTCCGTTTAGGAAGTGTTATTACTGTACCTGGAATTGATGCAAACGTTCTTATTAAATACTTTGACGATTTAGCTGCACAGAATAAAAATGCATTCGCAAGTTATATGGACTTCTTTGTTGGAGGAGCTTTTTCTAACTTCTCAATCTTGATGCTTGGTGTAATGCCTTATATTTCTATGCAGATTATTATGCAGCTTGCTGTGATTATTTTCCCATCACTTAAACGCATATCTCAGGAAGATGGTGGACAGAGAAAAATTGCTCAGTATACACGTATTGGAACAATTATTGTTTGTCTTATCCAGGCTTGGGGTATGTCAGTTTATGCCAATAGTATTCCTGGTTGTATCATGATTGAAAACAAGATTTTCTTTAAAGTTTTGTTTATGCTCACTGTTACAACAGGAGCAATGATTACTGTTTGGTTAGGTGATCAGATTACAGCTCGTGGCATCGGAAATGGTATTTCAATGATGATTTTTGCAGGTATTGTTGCTCGTTTGCCTAATGCTATTGTTGAGCTTGCTCAGCAGGTTAGTGCTGGCGAAATACAGCTTGTTTTTGTTATTCTTGTAATCATCATGTTCGTTGCTATTATTGCATTGGTAATTTATGAAGAATCTGGACAGAGAAAAATTCCTGTTCATTATGCAAAACGTGTTGTTGGAAGAAAAATGTATGGCGGTCAGAGCACATATATTCCATTTAAGGTTAATCCTTCAAATGTAATTCCTTTAATTTTTGCATCTTCAATTCTTACATTACCATTAACAATTGCATCTTCATTCGCTCAGGGACAAAATTCTGCAAAATGGATTAACTCCGTTTCTAGAGTTTTGACACCTAATGGTGTTTGGTATAATATTTTGTTGGTTGTTCTTATTATCTTCTTCGCATACTTCTACACTCAGGTAACACTGAACCCTACAGAAATTGCAAAGAACATTCGTGAAAACGGCGGCTCCATTCCGGGTGTTCGAACTGATAAGACAGAAGAATATCTTACAAAAATATTGAATAGACTTATATTACCAGGTTCATTATTCCTGGCTTTCATTGCTGTAGTTCCTACAATTGTTCAGCAGTTGTTTGGTTTCCCACAGTCAATAAGTCAGCTTATGGGCGGAACTTCATTAATCATTTTGGTTGGTGTTGATCTGGATACAATGAGTCAGGTTGAAGCACTTCTTAAAATGCATCATCATGAAGGACTTACTAAGAAGGGCAAAATCAGATCACGTAGTTTGTAAAAAAACGTGAATTAGTAGTAGAAAAGATATGAGAATATATGCTATATTACTAGCTACCGGATTGCTCTCATTGCGAGGTGCTAAAGTTCGGTAAATATTCTCATGGGGGCTTTTTATGAAAGTACGAACCAGTGTAAAACCTATCTGTGATAAGTGTAAGGTAATTAAAAGAAATGGTATTATCCGTATCATTTGTACAAACCCAAAACATAAACAGAGACAGGGCTAAGGCTTAAGGAGAAACAGATGGCTCGAATTGCGGGAGTTGATATCCCTAATAAACATGTTGGTACCGCATTAACTTATATTTATGGTATCGGCCGTGCATCAGCACTTAAAATTTGTGAAGATGCAAAAATTGATCCAATGAAGATGGCTAATGATCTTACACAGGATGAATTGGCAAAAATTCGTGAAATCATTGACGCTAACTACAAGACAGAAGGACGTTTACGTTCAGAAATCGGTCTTAACTTGAAGCGTTTGATGGATATTGGTTGCTATCGTGGTCTTCGTCATAAGAGAGGTCTTCCAGTACGTGGACAGAGAACTCGTACAAATGCACGAACTCGTAAGGGTAAGAAGAAGACTGTTGCTAACAAGAAGAAAGCATAAGGCGGAGGATAAGTAAGTGGCTACCGTTAAAAAACGAAAGGAAAAGAAGAGCGTATACGAAGGAAATATTTACATCCAGGCTACGTTCAATAATACTATCGTAACTGTAACAGATATGAAGGGAAATGCTTTGTCATGGGCATCTTCAGGTGGACTTGGGTTCCGTGGAGCAAAAAAATCTACTCCATTTGCAGCTCAGTCTGTTGCTGAAACTGCTTTGCAGAAGGCAGCAAGTTATGGTTTGCGTGAAGTACATGTATATGTTAAGGGACCAGGAATGGGTCGTGAAAATGCTATCCGTTCTATTGGAGCTATGGGATTGAGAGTAAAATCGATTTCTGATGTAACACCAATTCCTCATAATGGCTGTCGTCCTCGTAAAACACGTCGCATGTAATTACTGAGAGGATACTATTATGGGAAAAAGCACACAACCACTCTTGAAGAGATGTAAATCTTTGGGTATCAATCCAGTAGTAATGGGTTATACTAAAGAATCTAAAAGAAATCAGAAAGAAGTACGCAGAAAGAAATCTGAATACGGAATTCAGCTTGATGAAAAGCAGAAAGTAAGATTCATTTATGGAGTTATGGAAAAACAGTTCCATAAATACTATGTAATGGCAACAAAGAAAGACGGCATTACAGGTGAAATGTTGCTCCAGATTCTTGAATCTAGATTGGATAACGTTGTATATCGTCTTGGTTTTGCTAAGACAAGAAAACAGGCTAGACAGATGATTAATCATGGACACATTGTTCTCAATGGTTCAAAAGTTAATATTCCTTCTTACCTTGTTAAAGTAGGAGACGTTATCTCAGTTAAAGAAAATTCAGGTATTAAAAAGTTGATTGTTGCAAACAACGATACAGTAGTTCCTGGATGGCTTGAAGCTGATAAAGATAATTTTACTGGAAAGGTTATTAATTTAGCTACAAAATCTGATATTGATTATGCAGTTAAAGAAAATCTCATAGTTGAATATTATTCTAAATAATAAAAAGGAGTTCAGATGGCTCGTAAAAACTTGCTTAAAGGTTTTAAAAAACCTAAAGGCATTTCATTTGAACACGTTAGTACAAATCCAAACTACGGTAAGTTTACTGCATATCCATTTGAAACTGGATTTGGTACAACAGTTGGTAACACATTAAGACGAGTATTGTTGTCATCAATTCAAGGTTATGCAATTACATCTATTCGTATTACTTCTTACGATAAGAATGGCATTTCAAAGGTAATTTCAAGTGAATTTGAAGCTATTCCAGATGTAGCAGAAGATACTTTGGAAATTATTAATACTCTTAAAATGATTAGACTTAGACTTCCTGATGAAGTTGAACAGGATACAATTCAGTACGAATTCAAAGGTCCTGGAGTTATTAAGAGTGATGACTTCGAAAAAGAAGGCCAGCTTGAAATCATGACTAAAGATAAAGTTATCTTTACAATGATGGAAGATGCACACTTGGATATTGAAATTCAGGTTGATCTTGGCCGTGGATATGTACCAGCTGAAACTAATGAACATTACATAGAAGTTGTAGGAACAATTCCTATGGATGCCATTTTCACTCCTGTTCCAAAAGTAAAATATTCTATTGAGCCTTGTCGTGTAGGTCAGAGAAATGACTACGATAAGTTAGTTCTTGAAGTATGGACTGATGGAACAATCGCTCCTGAAGATGCTTTAGCAGAAGCTGCAAAAATTGCAAAAGATCATTTTGCTGTTTTTGTTAATTTTAATGATAAAGATGTCTTGGGATCAGATGAAAGTGATGAAGGCGATGAAAGTATTCAGAAACTTCTCAATACACCTGTAGAAGAATTGGAACTTTCAGTTCGTTCATCAAATTGTTTGAAGAATGCAAATATTCGTACAATCGGCGAATTAACAAAAAAGACAGAAGATGACATTGCAAAGACTAGAAACTTTGGAAAGAAGAGTTTGCAGGAAATCAAAGAAAAGCTTCAGGAATGGAAGCTTACACTTGGTATGACAGACTATAGTCATCTGAAGAATGCTGCCAATTTAACAAAGCAGAAGGAAGAAACAGATGAATCATAAAAATGGTTTTAATCCGCTTTCACGTACAACAGCACATCGTCGTGCTATGTCACGCAATATGGTAACATCGCTTTTTAGATATGAGCGTATTACTACTACTAAATCAAAGGCTCTTGAAGTAAGAAAATCTGCTGAAAAACTTATTACTAGAGCAAAAGAAGATACAGTTCACAATAGACGTGAAGTTGCAAAGTTCATTCAGGATGAAAAGATTTTGAATAAACTCTTCACTGAAATTGCTCCACGTATGAAAGAACGTAATGGTGGATATACACGCGTTCTTAAATTGGGATATCGTCAGGGTGATGCTGCTGATGTTGTAATTCTTGAATTAGTTGATTACAAGTTGGAATCTGATTCTGCTGAAGAAAAGAAACCAGCTAAGAAATCCGCTGATACTGAAGCTCCAAAAGCTAAGAAAACAACAAAAGCAAAAGAAGGTACTGCACCTAAAGCAAAGAAAGCCCCTGCTAAAAAAGCTTCTGAAAAGAAAGAAGAAACACCTGCTAACTAAGCAGAAAAGGAGTACGATATGTCTAAGAACCATCGTGGATCTGGAATTAGATCATTACCTGCTCACGGAAGAGGAACTTGTGCTATTTGTAAGAAAACAGATATTAAAGTTCTTTGGGAAAAAGAAATTGATGGGCAGACTGTAAACATTTGTAAGTTCTGTAATGCTGCATTGAAAAATAAAGCAAAGAAAGAAGTCCCAGCTCCTGCTGGAGAAGCTTCTGCAGAATAATTTATCTTACTTACAGTGAATCAAAACCGTCATTACTTAATGACGGTTTTCTTTTTTTAAAAAAGTTGATTGAAAAAAAAATATAGGATAGAATAAATATTTATGGGAGTAACTACAAGTCATCATATTCAAAGGTATTACGATTATTTTAGAGATAAAGAAATCGTTTTTACTAAGGCTAACTTAAAATCTTTACGAATAGATCCTCGACAAATATACATTAAATGTAATGGTGGACAATGGCCTTGTATTATAAATTCTTCTTCTTTACAACAAGCTACTGTTATTGTTGGTACATCTAGTGGGATATTTGCGACCATAAATAAAAATAAGAATGCATCATTAAGCTTACGTTATTGTTTTTTTAATCAGAATAATGAACCTATTCAATTCTTTGTTACTTGTAACGTACTGAAAATTAGTTCATATCAAAATTCTAGCGAATTGGCATTGATTACTCTTGAATTTACACAGAGACCGCCTGATGACTTAATTATAAGAATTGGTGAATTTATAGAAGTAAATCAAAATTTCCAGAATAGAAAAGAAGAAAGAATTGGATTAAATAAGAATTCACTTCGTGAATTAGGAATTCCAAAAGAAGAAACTTTTATATTTATTACTGGTGTTCCAAGAAAATGTATCTTAAAAGATATTTCTTTTGGTGGCGCTAGAGTAATGCTTGTAGGAATTCCAAAATTTCTTAAGAATAAAACTATTGATTTAAGATTATTCTTCTCTGATACAAATGAAAAAATTTCTTTGAAAGGTACTGTGAAAACAGCAGACTTTTTGGAAGGAAGAAAGGATATCTCTATAGTTCATATTGAATTTGATCCTGATGAGATACCTATGACTTATAAATTTCATATTAATAAGTATATTACATCTTATCAGAAACAGATGATTGATAATCAAATGAATAATATTGCAGCTGAAGAAAAAGCAATTGCTGAAGCAGAAGCTAAGAAAGCTGCAAAGCAGCAAGCTCAAGCAAATGCTCAAGCTCAATCTGAAAAAAATGTTGAGACAAAACAGCCATCTGAGCCTGTAAAAACTGAATAAGATTAGGAATTAATATGAATCCCACAAAAGCATTGGAATCAATTTATTATATTAGTATACCGGAAGATTTTGTTGCATCTGATAATGCGTTTCAGATTGATAAAACTATAAAATTACCAGTTCAAAAAAAAGTAGATGAGGCTCCAGGAGATTTTAATCCTGAAGAAATTTCTACAGAGCAGATACTTGCGGGCATTTTAACTGTTCTTGCATATGATAAGAAAAATGAAAATCTTGATTACTATCGATCTATCATAAAGAAAGTAAAACCTGAAATAAAAAAAGAGTTGTGCGAAGCTGCTATTCTTAAAACAAAAAATGAAGATTATGATTTGGCAGAAGAAATCTTCCTTGCTTTGAATGGTCTTGATCCTGAAGATGTAGCAATTACTTTGAATATGGCTCTATTCCTTGATCAGAGAGCTGATTCTTATAGAAATGCGGGGTTAAATGAAGACGCTGATGCTTATGATTCAGATGCATATTCTTACTATGAACAGGCAATGACAGCTGATCCTCCACTTGCTGATGCTTTTTTTAATGCTGGATTCTTTTTTATGAAACAGCACAAATACAGAGAAGCTAAGGATGCATTTGAGACATATATTGCTCTTACTTGTGATATCAGTGATGACGAACTTGGAGAGAATGGTGTATATAAAAAGGAAAGAGCTCAGGAAATTATAAATAATATTTCTAATCAGAATATGGATGATGAAGCATTTTCTGCTGCTTTTGATTTGATTTCTTCAGGACAGGAAGAAAAAGGTCTTGAAGAAATAAGAAGTTTCTTGATGAATAATACTAAAGTCTGGAATGCCTGGTTTATGTTAGGCTGGGGGTTACGTAGACTTGAGAAATATGAAGAAGCTAAACAGGCATTCTTAGAGGCTCTTAAATGTGGTGGAGATACAAATTCTGATACTTATAATGAACTTTCACTGTGCTATGTTCAGGAAAGGGACTTTGTAGAAGCTGAAAAATGTTTGATGAAAGCTTTTGAAATAGAACCAGAAAGCACAAAAATCATTTCAAATTTAGGGTATTTAGCTTTGGCAAAGGGTGATAAAACAAAAGCTAGAAATTATTTTGCAACAGTTCTGGAATTTGATCCAAAAGACAAAATTGCTGCTGCAGAGTTGTATAAACTTGAGAAAGATGAATAATTTATTTAAGGAAGTCTAGAGAAATGGTATCACCTGGAGTGATACCATTTTTTTTATACCAACCCTGTGGTACTTCCAAAGCATATCTAACGGAAACGGTGCTTATAACTGGAGATAAACTGAAAGGTGTCATATCAAAAATATCCCTGATTTTTCCGTTAGAATCAATGTATGCTATAGAAAGAGGGTGAGGTGTATTTTTCATCCAGAATGATAAAATCTGATCTTTTTCAAAAATAAAAATCATGCCAGTTCCATCTGGGATTTTCTTTCGTTCCATAAAACCATGATTACGTTCTGATTCAGTTTTTGCAATTTCAGAACTGACATTTACTATAGTACCGTCAGATTTGGAGATAGAAATATTTTTGACTGGAAGTTTTTTTGCACGTGCAAAAAGAAATGTGGCAGATATTAATATAATAATAAATAGTAATATTTTATTTAGTTTAATCATAATTCATCCAAAAACATATCTCTTGTTTGTTCTTCAGGAGATTCTTCTATGTTAGAATAATTTTGAGTATTTTTAAATATATCATTGTCTATATACTTCAATGTTAATGGTTTTTCCAAGCTCATTGTTATGTTTTCATTTTTCCAAGTAGCGGATTGAGGTGAAAATGTATCTGGTTTACCGTATTTTTCGGTAAGCTTTGTAAATACACTGTAATAATCCATTTTCTGTGTGTTGATATTAATTGTAATTATAAAAAGTTCATCGTCATAAAACTGGAACCAGCAGCGTTCAAGGAAGATAGAACCATGTCCAGAGTTTGCATCAGTTTCAATTAGAATTTTATTTGTTCCAGGTATAAGAGATACATCTCTGTCACCGTGGTAGCCAAAACTGGCATCCCTTAATAAAGCATCTTTTGTTTCGTCTAAAGACATGCCTAAGGTAATACCTCTGTATCCTGTGGGTATATCTTTAGAAAATGCAGAAGTAATTAAGAAGATGAAAATAATCAAAATAACAGATTTCTTTCTAAAACTCATATTGAATATATCGGAAGAAATGTTATTTACCATTATTATTCTGTTTGCGATAGAACGCAGCCTGTTTTGTTAATTCGAGCAAATCCTTTATGAAAATATTACCGTTTATGATTTTAATATTTGTATTCTGTTCAAAATCATAGATTGCTTTAGCTTGAATCTGAGCTGGAAGACCACACATGTTTGCAAGATCTTTAGGAGTAAGTTCGGTCTGTAAAGACTGTTTATTGTTTCCAATGGTAATTTTCTGTTTTTCAATCTGCAAAGAAAGAATATCAATCATTTTTGCATAAGGATCTGGAAGATTTGCATTGTCAAGCTGACGATACATAGACCAAAGCCGGTCTGCAAGGGTTGTAGTAAGTTTTGCAATAAGCTGTGGTTGTGTTGTAACCATCTGATTGAAGTTGGAGCGGTTTACAACCATTAAAACACAATCACTATGAGCTATGGCACTTGCAGAGCGAGGTTTATTTTCAAGTAAAGCCATCTCGCCAAACATATCACCTTTCTTTAATACAGCTAAAGTAACTTCATTTCCATTTACAACTTTTGAAATTGTAACTTCTCCACTCTGGATAATAAACATATCAGCTCCAGATTGAGATTCTGAGAAAATCATTGTGTCTTTAGGATAAGAACGAGTTAAATCTGCGGTTGTTTCAAAATAAACTGCATGGGATTGAGGCTTCAATGCAATAAACTTAGCTTTAGCGTTATCAGCCTTTGGACCAACAGGTTTTGTTTTTAAATACTGATAATAGGCGTAAGTAGCAATATCTTTACGGCCTGTTTTTTCATAGAATTGAGCAACATTATATATTTGCTCATGATCTTCTTTGCCAACAGAATGGAGTGTTGCTTTTGTAAGCATTTCATTCATAACACGCATTCGATTAGCGAATGTTTTAATAATCTTAAGTGCAACTGGTGTATTTTGAGCAATAAGTTCAGGATATTGTTCTTTTTTTACAGAAATAGCCATGACATCAGATGTGGCTATGGCAGTTTCAATTTGTAAATGACCAGACATACATGGTACTACACCAACGAAGTCTCCGGGACCATACTGTACAGGAGTTGTTCCAGAGCCAGAGGATTTAAGACATTGAACTGAACCTTTCTGAATAATATAGAAATGGTCACTGTCGGCTTTGCCTTCAACAACCATATAGGTTCCACGTTTGAAATTTACAATTTGTAACTGTAGCAAAACTTACTCCTTTGTACCAACTTTAAAAGTATAAAATCTCAACTTTTATTTGTCAATAAAACTTGTTTATTAAAGTTATATTAAATAATCGGTGTAAATTAATTTTTAAGAAATATAATTTCAGGTTCTAAATCAAAATTATATTTTTCTTTAACAACTTTCTGAATATATTCGACTAAATCAGAAATATCTTTAGATTTTGCATTATCAATATTAATAATGAAATTTCCGTGGAAAGGAGCTATTTGTGCTCCTCCAATTCTGAACCCTTTGAGTCCAGCTTCATCGATGATTTGTCCACTAGGTTTTCCAAAGGTTCTATTATTTTTGAAAACAGAACCTGCACTTGGGAATTTGAAGTGACCTTTATCAACTCGTTGGGAAATATATTTTTTACAAGAGGTTTCTATTTGCTCGTGAAAGTCAGGAGATAATTGGTTCAAGATGAAAGTAACTGAACAAATAATCTTTTGAACTGATGATTGATTTGATTGAAATGGTGATTTTTTATAATCCCAATCAGAAATGTTTATTTTTGAGCTGACTATTTTTGTTCTGCCTCGTTCAGTTACTTCAATATGCTGAGTTTCGTAAATGATATCGCTGATGGATTTATCAAAACATCGGGCATTCATATATGTGGCTCCACCTATTGAGCCCGGCAGTCCTGCAAACTGTTCAGCACCAGAAAGATTATGTTTTGTACAGAAATTAACAAATGCAGCCATTGGTGTACCTGCTTCACAGGTAACTAAACGAGTATTTTGAGGAAGTTCTGGAGGAAGTTCGTCATCTGTCATTGAAATGTTATTTAAACATTCTGTTGAAATAATAATTCCATGGTATGATTCATCAGGAAAAACAATGTTTGAACCACCGCCAAGAATAAAATAATTTTCTTCAGCGGCTCTGGCTGCACCTGCGGCAGAGTTTAATTGGTCAATAGAATTGGGAATGACAAAGATATCAGCAGTAGAACCAACTTTAAATGTTGATTTAGAAGAAAGAGGTTCATTTTTTTTGTAAGAAATTTGTGCTATATCATAGCCTTTTAGAAGAAAATCATTATTCATAGAAGTAATTATAGTAGAAAAAGATATAATTT
Organism: Treponema sp.; assembly: GCA_016297805.1. GTDB lineage: Bacteria > Spirochaetota > Spirochaetia > Treponematales > Treponemataceae > Treponema_D. The sequence goes on from JAEDFX010000010.1 coordinate 20,638, forward strand.
TCAAAAAAAGAGTAAAAAATGTCAAAAAAATCAAAAAAAACTTCCCTATAGAGGGGCATTTTTGGTATGTTAAATTGTATCAATTAGTATGGAAATTAAATTGAAATAAGAATTTTAGGAGATATTTTATGGCTGTTGTTAGTCTGAAAGATGTACACAAGTTTTATCCTCTTGGAAAGGAAAGAGTTGAAGCTGTCAAAGGTGTTTCATTTGATATTGAAAAAGGTGAATTTGCAGCGATTTCTGGACCATCTGGTTCTGGAAAATCTACAATCTTAAATATGGTAGGATTGATTGATCTTCCAAGTGCAGGTTCAATTGTTATTGGTGATACAGATGTTTATGCTGGTGTAGATCTTGAGGACGCTGAAGTAGAAAACAATCGCTGGTCTTCTTCAGGGGACTCTAAAAAGAAAAAGCTCCGCACATCTATTCCAAATAAATTGGACAAAAGAATTACAGGGCTTCGACGTTCTCATTTAGGTTTTATTTTTCAAACATTCAATCTTATTCCAGTTCTGAATGTTTATGAAAACATTGAATTTCCTCTTTTGCTTGAATCAAAAGATCCAAATTCAAAAAGTCCTGTAGATGATTTTACAAAGGCTCAGAAGGAAGAATGGATTAATTTCCTTATTGATAAGGTTGGACTTTCTGAATGGAAAAATCATAAGGCTAATGAACTTTCTGGCGGACAGCGTCAGCGTGTAGCAATTGCCCGAGCTTTGGTAACAAAAGCACCTGTAATTCTCGCAGATGAACCTACAGCTAATCTGGATTCAAAAAATTCTGAACAGATTCTTAAATTAATGAAGTCACTTAATAAAGATCCTGATTTACAGACAACTTTCATTTTCTCTACACATGATTCTCGTATCGTAGATATGTGTGATCATGTTGTTCATATTCTCGATGGACAGATAAAAAACGATGAACACAAGGTTGGTTCAGATATCTACAAAATCTAGGAGATTGTAAAATGAAAGAAATACTTAAGTTAGCAATTCGCAACTTAAAGGAACATAAATCAAAAACAATTATAATTTCATTGTTTGTACTTTTTGGTGTGGCAATTGTAATTATGGGGAACTCGTTCCTTGAATCAGTAAACCGTGGCTTGGAAAAAGATTTTCGAGCAAACGTAACAGGCGATATTGCTATTTCAATTAAACCTGAAAAAGGTACTGTAATAGACGTATTTGGTGTTAGTTCAACAAATATAACTGGCGAAATTCCACAGATTGGAGCTCTGCCAGATTTGGATCGCGTGGAACAGATTTTAGATGAAACAACTGGAATCAAAAAACGATCTAAAATGATTTCTGCACAGGTGCTTCTTGCAAAGGGTGCGGAAATTGATCTTTCTGCTTTTACAGAAAATGACGATTTGGGAATTATGGATTTGCCAATTTCCATGATGTTCGCTGGAGAAAATAAAACCTTCTGGGAACTCTTCCCTGATCTAAAAATGATAGAAGGTCGTTACCCTGCTGCGGGAACAAATGAAATTATTGTTGATACTCGTGTTCTTGCAGGATTTAAAAAAACTTATGGACAGGATATTCAGCTTGGTGACACTGTTTTGCTTTTAGGTGCAAATTCAAACGGTGTTATTCGCGAAGGTGTAGTTGTGGGCATTTTTAAGCCTGCCAATGAATATTCTGCAATGTTCCAGAGTTTGTATTGTAATCCTGAATTGGCTCGTTCATTTGCAGATCTTACATATGCTTCTTCATTTAAGCAGGAGCTTCCAGATTCTGTAGATCTTTCCCTTTCATCTTTAAGCGAAGATGATTTGTTCGGTGGATTTGATGATGAGGATTTGTTTGATGGTATTGATGAGGATTCTTCTATTCTTGGTTCTACAGATGACTTCGATTCAATTCTTGGTGATACAACTTTGCGTGACGAATTGAACAAAACTGATGATGGTTCATGGCATTTTATTTTGGCAAAGCTTGATAACCCATCGGCAGATAAAAAAATGGTTGTTCAGCTTACAAAAAGATTTGAGGAAGAAGGGCTTAATGTTCAGGTAATGGATTGGAAAAAAGCCGCAATGTCTTATTCAGGAACTGTGGAAGGAATTGGATTTATTTTCAATCTTCTTATCATCATTCTTGCGGTAGTTGTATTCATTATTATTATGAACACAATGACTGTTTCTGTAATTGAACGTACAAGTGAAATTGGTACAATGCGTGCAATTGGTGCAGAAAAGAAATTTGTAAAACGATTATTCTATTCTGAAGCTATAATGCTTACATCAGTTTCTTCTTTAGTTGGAATAATTTTTGCGTTTATTTGTATGGCAATCTTCAATTCATTTAATATTGCAATTACTAATGAAATTGCAAAAATGATTTTGGGAGGTGGATTGCTGCACTTTAGTCCAACTGTAAAAATCGTTTTGATGACTGTTATTATTGCTGTTGCCGGTAGTGTTATCAGTAATATGTATCCAGTAAAATCTGCTCTTAAGATTACACCACTTAAAGCTTTGAGCAAGGAATAGGAGAGTAGGAATGAATAAAATATTAGGTTTATCTTTGCGTAACTTATCTCGCCAGAAAAGACGTAATGCAATTCTTGCTATTGCTATTGCATTTGGATTCTTTGTTGTAACTGCAATTGACGGCCTTACATCTGGTATGGTCAGCAATCTTGAAGATCAGATTACTCAGCTTACTGGTGGTACAGTTCTTATTCAGGGATTGGAATGGTATCCTGCAGAAAGCGAAAACAGCAAGCCTTATGTAACTGCTATTGTTCGCGATAAAAATTATATTAGAAATCTTGTTGATGAAAATAAAATTGATTATAAGTATGTGTCATGTTATTCAATGAGTGGCGGACAGATTATTTTTAATGGTAAAAAATCTATTGTCCAGATTTATGGCCGTGATCTTGATGATGAACATCTTATTGATTCCTTTAAGTTTACAGCTGGAGGAATGGAAGAAACTTTTGCGGATCCTTATGGACTTATTATCAGTGATAAAACTGCTGAGTCTATGAATATTGAAGTTGGAGATCAGTTGATTTATACAACTACTACAATTCATGGTCAGAATACAGTTGTTGATTTGAATGTTACTGGTATTATTGAATCAAACAGCTTTATGAACAGTATGATGGCTTACTGTGATATTGAAACAATTAATCAGTTAGTAGGAATTCCAGAGGGAGGTTATTCAACTTTTACAATCTTCCTGAACAATAAAAATGATCAGGCAAAGGTTGCAAATCTTATTGAAACAAAGATTCGTGCTGATGGAGTGAATGTTACAAGTCGTCTTGAAGCAATGCGAACAAATCCAACAAATATTGGAAAAGGTATTGAAAAACAGGTTGATGCTAAAAACAATAAATGGGAAGGTACAATGTATGCAGTTGAAACTTTGTATGACGAAGTGCCTGCTATCAAATCTGTGTTGAGTATTGTTCATACAGTAACAACAGTGATTCTTCTTGTAATTCTTTTGATTGTAATGGTTGGTGTTTCAAATACTTATCGAATGGTTTTGTATGAACGTATCCGTGAAATTGGAACTATGCGTGCTCTTGGAATGAATGGCAAGGATACTAGAAAAGTGTTTACATATGAAGCAGTAATATTGTGTGTCCTTGGTGCATTTGCAGGTTTGCTTTTTGCAGTATTTGTCATGTTGATTATACATTTGATTCCTGTAAATAATGAAGCTTTGTCGTTCTTCCTGCATAACGGTCATTTTACCTTTAAGCTTTCTATTGGTTCTATTATAATTCAATATATCTTGCTTATTGTTCTGACAACTCTTGCTGTTAGAAGTAGTGCTAAGACAGCCGCAAAAATGAGTCCGGCACAAGCATTAAGAACTGTAAAATAAGTTGATATTAGGAGATAAATTTCATGAAAAAGATTTTTGCATTTGTTTGTTCTGTTTTTTTTATTGCCGGGGCAGTTTTTGCTCAGGTTTCTAACGATATATCAGAAAAATGTTTTAAAATTCTGGAATCTACAGATGATAATCTGGCATATCATGGGGATTATTCAGCTACAATTTCCCTTGTGATTGAAAAGCCTGGTAAACCAAAAGAGAATATCCAGTATAAAATCTTTGAACGTACTGACAAAGATTTAATGACAATTGTTCAGCTTTTTCCAGAAGCAGATAAAGGAAATGGGTATCTTCGTGACGGAGATAATATCTGGTCGTATGATCCAATCAGCCGTAAATTTTCTCATACTTCATTGAAAGAAGCTCTTGGTGATTCAGATATTAAACTTGATGATGTAGAACAGAATGATACACGCTGGCGTGATAATTATACTATTGCTGCATACGAAGAAGGTATGCTTGGAAAATTCTCTGTAGATATTATTACTGTTTCTGCAAAAACAAATGAACCTTCTTATGTAAAATCAAAGTTTTATATTAGAAAGGATATTCCACTTGTGTTGAAGGAAGAAGATTTTTCTGGCTCTGATCGTTTGATGAGAACAATTCTTATTCCAAAATACTCAAAAGTTCCAGCTGGTTATGTGTCAACTCAGGCAATCATTCGTGATGAATTGAATAAGGGGGAACAGACTCAGCAGGTAATTTCAGATTTAACATTTGATACATTACCTGATAAAATTTTCACAAAAGCTTACCTAGAGGGATTAAACTAGTATGAAAAAATATATTTCGATATTTTTAGTTTCGCTTTTTGCAATAACTGGTTTTGCTCAGACAGATGATGATTTGTTTGGTGGCTCAGATGATGATTTTTTTGCTGATGATGGAATTGAAGTTGTAGAAAATGTAACTGCAAAATCTGAATTAAGTAAAGGTTCATTGTTTGAAGCAGGCTCTATTAAAATTGGTGGAAGAATAGATGCATCTATTGCAACTTCAACAGTTCTTTCTGCAGATGATGATAAAGATTTTGGTGAGCATCTTAAAGATACTTCGCTTAATCCAACATTAAGTTCTTTCTTGTCGGTTGATGCACGTCCAACTGAAATCTTACGTTTGTATACAAAGTTTGGTTTTGGTTATCCTTATGTTGATAAGGCAACAGCATATTTAAATGCTACATCAAGTGACTTAGATGATATTGCAAAGAAAATACCTGTTTTAGCAGCAGATGGTTCTTTTGCTCTTGTAACACCTGTTACCTTATCTGTTTCAAACTATTTCAAGGTAAAGGAAGTCTTTACAGATTTTTCTGTAGCAGACAGAGCTTTTTTCCGTTTTGGATTGCATACAGTTACATGGGGAACAGGATATTTCTTTAGTCCAGTTTCTGACATAATCAATGCTTCTTCAATTAATCCAGAAGATGCTGATGCACAGGTTGATGGCGTATTGAATCTTAGAACACAGGTTACTTTTCCTGATTCTCAGAACTGTTTGTGGGCTTATGTAATTCCTTCTTCATCTTTAAAGGCTATTGATACAGCTTTTGCTGCAAAATATGATTTGGTTCTTGGTGGATGGGAAATTGGTTTGGGAGGATATTACAAATATCAGAATTCTCCAAAGGTTGTGTTAACTGCTTCTGGAAGCTTGAAAAAATGTACTATTTTTGGTGAATTAGTTTACCGTTATGGTGCAGATTCTGAATGGCTTGAAAACACAGACTGGGATGATAAAAAGAATATTATTCAGGCAACTGCTGGTGTAAGTTATATGTTCAAAGATCCACAGATTATGATTGCTGGACAGTATTACTATGACGGTAATGACAGAGATATGAAACATGAATATTTTACTTATGGTCATAATCTTGCGGCAATGGTTAATTTTGGAAAAATTCTTGGAAATACTGATTTGACTGCAACCTTATTTGGTATGGTAAACTTTGGTAAAGAAGATTTGCCAGATATGTATAAGGCAATGCTTGATCAGCTTGGAATGGGAAGCTTTGTTAATACAGCAACATTCTCTGGCACAATCAATTATACACCATTCAAGAACTTTGCAATTGGCTTTGGTCCATACATAACTTTGTATGCATGGGACGAAAAGCCAGTTGTTGCTGCAAAGCTTACTGCTACTCTTGGTGGTGGAAAGTTCTAGTTAATACTAATCTTAAGCGCCTTACATGAGTGAGGCGCTATTTTAAATTCTGCTTTAGCTCCCAAATCCTTCTTTTCCCACAAATCACGAATATTGTCTTTGTCACTTACAGTCAGATTGAGTTTTACAGTTTGTTCTTCTTCTGAAAGATTGAATAAACATTCGTAATAAGATGTTTGATTTTCACATTCACTAATCCATGTAACTACATTATCGTTGCAACTGGCACTTGCCTGATATGCAGGAAGAGAATTTTTGTTCATGGCAAGAATTTCTTCGTTTGTAAGGAGACTTAGATTAAAATCATCCAACTGAGGAAGGTCTGTACCAATCATTAGAGGAGCACGGAAAATACTCCAAAGTGTAATCATTGTTCGGGTTTCTTCCTGTGTGAATTTACATTTCCATCCTTTATTGTCTGGACTGGTCATGTCACCCCAACCGTAACCAAGAACATTCATAGGAAGCATGTCGCAATCTGGCCAGTTTCCATTTCCTACATGACTCTGCCATACTTCACAACGTTCAAACATAGCTTTTAGGAGACGCCATTCATCCCAGAAATCATCTGTAATGCGCCACATATTTGCATAAGTTTTGTAATGATGAGCCTTTTCAATGACTGCAGGTCCAGGACTAAGAGAAAGTACCATTGAACGTCCACAATTTTCAATTGCCTTTGCCATCATTTCAATTTCTTTTCCTGCAGAGTATGGATTATTTGGATACATATTTGTGTTGCAGATATCATCAACTTTTACATAATCAACGTTCCATTGTGCATAAAGTTCGAATATGGAATCATAGTAGTCCTGACCATATTTACTGTTTGCATCAACACCGTACATATCAGGATTCCATTTACTTAATGAGTATGGATTTGCTACCATATCTGCTGTGATTTTAGAACCGTCATGTGTTTTTATAGGTAGGTGATCATGGGCAGCAAATCTAGGAATACCGCGCATGATATGAATACCAAATTTCAAACCTAAGGAATGAATATAATCTGCTAAAGGCTTGAAGCCTTCTCCATTGGCAGAAGATGGGAAACGATTAGGCGCTGGAATCTGGCGAGAGAATTCATCAATACAAAAACGACTGAATGGAATGTATTGAATATTTTCTTTGTTGCGTTTTCCTGCATCAGGATCTGACCATTGAATATCAATTACAACATATTCCCAGCCGTATTTTTTAAGATTTTTTGCCATGTAGTCTGCATTGGCTCGCACCTGCTGTTCGTTTACTGTAGTATTATAATAATCGTAACTGTTCCAGCCCATTGGTGGGAATGGAGCGGCGTCATTTTTATTATACATATAGAAACCTCCATAAAAAAAGCACCATGCAAAAATGCATGATGCTGTATAAATTTAATTTGAAATGTTTTTATTTGAATAAAACAATGTCTGGTAATTTTACTGAATAAACAGAATTTAATTCGTTTCTTACACGTGCTTCACTTGTGATAGGCATATCAAAATGATAAACCTGTTCTGAATAGCCAGCTGCAGAAACTTCAATTGAGAAATTGAATTGTTTTGTAATGTTTTCACTTTCTGCAGGCATAGATTTCATCCAAAAACTGAAAGAACCGTTAGTGCTTTTTACAGTTGTATAAGGGTTTGACCAAGTCATATCAACCATATCAGCAACATTTCCTTCGCATTTAAGAAGGATAGTAGCATTTGGAATTGGTTCAAAAGAATTTCCGTCTAAAACAGTTCCTGTAAAAGTGCAGAAATTGAAGGCTGGAGAGTCATTTTCTTGAATAGTACAGTTCTTTCTGTCTTGTGTATGGAATGGTCTTTTTGTTGAGCTTACAATTCTCATGCCTTCCATAGCAATTGCTTCAATATCTGCTGTTATCTGTCCGTTTTCAAGTTCATTTGTTGTGTGTGCTACACCGCGTCCAGAAACAACGTATTTTGGAGGGATTCGGTTAAGTACATAACTTACTGTATCTAAACGACAGTTTTCACAATCACAAGAAAGCCACTTAACCTTCTCGCTTTTTACATGATCATATAATTGATTTACGGTAAGATTTACAATTTCTTCCATCATGTTGTGTACATTCATTTTTTACTCCTAAATATTCTATACATTATAATTCAGTTTTTAAGAATGCTCAATGTAATTTTTTCAATTGCCAATAGACCTTATTTTTATTATATTTATAGTATGGCAACAAAATCAATTTATACAGTTCCTCTTTTTGATGATGAGGAAGAAGAAAAAAAACAGAAAGCACCAGAACAGTTTTCAGATAAGTTTTTAAAAACAAGACAGATTATTTTGACTGGTGAAATCAATAAGGATTTGGCTGACTCTATTGTTCGCCAGCTGCTTATTTTGGATTCAGAAGACGAAAAAGCTCCAATTTATATGTACATTGACTCTCCTGGTGGTGATGTTGATGCCGGCTTTGCAATCTTTGATATGATTCGTTATGTAAAAGCTCCTGTATATCTTATTGGAATGGGCTTGATTGCATCTGCTGCTACTTTGGTATTGCTGGCAGTTGAGAAGGAGCATCGTTTAGGATTACCAAACAGTCGTTACCTCATTCATCAGCCTCTTGGTGGAATGCGCGGTGTTGCAACAGATATTGAAATTTATGCAAAAGATATGGAAAAAATCCGTGCTAAATTGAATAAGCTGATTGCAGATGAAACTGGTACTCCTCTTGAACAGGTTACAAAGGATACAGAACGAGATTACTGGCTTGATTCAGAAGAAGCTGTAAAATATGGCCTTATCAGCAAAATTATAAAGACTCGTTCCGAATTAAATAAATAAAATGACCTTTACACTGACTGAAGAACTTACAGATAGTATTATCTCTGCAATGGAAAATCAGGAAACAGTTTTTGTTGTAGATGCTAAGGCAAATCAGTTGGTGGTTCAGGAATCTAATCCTGATGAAGATATTTATTACAGTTTGCCTGAATGGAGACCAGCAGACGGTTTTTCAATTCGTGAAGATTTTGTAAAACAACTTCATGCACCGCTTGCTCATGATGAATTACAGAACGTCTTGCATTCAGGAAGGGGGGTATTCAAAGGTTTTAGAAACGTATTAAAAAATTATCCAGATATTGATAAACGATGGCATATTTATAAGTACAGAATTATGTCAGCACGTGTCAATGAATGGTACAATTCTTTGAGAGAGATTTGGGGACTTGAGAAATTAGATCAGCTGATGGAATCTGATGATGCGTTAGTGCATGATGATTTTTCATTCAAGGAATATGATTCAGAGGCTGATAAAAAATCAATCCTTTTTAATATTACAGCAAGTAATTGTGATGAAAGTGAACTTCCGTTTGAGGTTGGTGAAGCAATTGTTGAAATGTGGAAAAATCGGTTTGAAAAAGATGGTTCTACAGAAAAAATAGGATATGTTTGCTACAGCCATTCAGATGAGTTTGCTGGATGTATAACTGCATCACGAATACTTGAGAATCAGGAAAAGATTATGGTTATAACCAGTCTTTTTGTTCCTGAACAATTCCGTGGGCTTGGAATATTTACAGAACTATTATCAATGTGTATTTCAAAACTTCAGTCCTGTAGGAAAAAGTGGGTTTTACTGCCCGAATATTTAGTGCCAGAAATTATTCAGCCGTTATTAACACGTACAGGCTTTGAGAGAAAACAATCTGGCTACATTCTTTTTTTAGGAGATTAAAAAATGGCATTCAATCGTGAATTCGAAATTAACGAAGCACAGGTTGCAGATTTACTTCAGTCAGCAACAAACAAAGTTAGAACAACAGAGGATGTAGATGTTCTTACAGATTTGAACAAACTTTTTAAGAAGAACGTTCCACTTACTGTTCGTAAATATGTGATTGCATATTTGTTGAAGGATGCTTTAAAACATTATCATTCATTTGGAAATAATGCTCGTAGAGATCGTAATGATCGCAACGAAAGAAATAACCGTGGTAAATCTGAATCGAAGGCTCCACGTAATGAAAAGCCAGCTGTAGAAGCAGTTGCAGAAGTTACAGAACAGGCAGAAGAAAGACCTCGTCATCCTCGTGTTGAAATTCCAGAAGCAGAAGCTACATCAATCTTTATAAGTATTGGAAAAAACCGTCGTGTTTATCCTCGTGATTTAGTTGGCCTTCTTATTGCTGTTGGTGGAATTGATCGTGAACGCATCGGAGATATTAAGGTTCTTGCAAATTATTCATTTGTACAGCTTTATACTGCTGATGCACAGACTGCTATTGATAAATTAAATGGTTACGACTATCGTGGACGTAAATTGGCTGTAAGCTATAGCCGCCAGAAATCAGAAGAAGAAGGAGCAGATGAAACACAGTCTGTTATTGCTTCTGGTTTTGCTGGTTCTGAATCAATTTCAGAACAGGAAATGGCTGCTGAAGACGCTGCTGCTTATGCCGCAGCAGAAAAGGCTGCAGCTGATAAAGAACCTTTTGCTGGTGTATAAAATGCATATAATTAGAACAGGCGTTTTTGGAGTAAACACATTAATTGTTCCTTGTGGGGAAAAATACTGTTTTGTTGTTGATCCTGCAGCCTGTTCTCTTTCAGGTGATGAAAATAAAATTGTAAATTACTTGAACGACAAGAAGATGGAATGTGTTGGAATTGTTCTGACACATTCCCATTTTGATCATATAACTGGAATTGCTCCTGTAAAGGCTGCTTTTCCCGAGTCTAAAATCGCAATTCATGAAGCAGAGTTTGCAGAAATGCAGAACCCTCCAGGACCAATGAATGATTCTGTTATAAGGTTCTTTGGAGCTTTAGACCTGTTGAATGAAGTAGCAAAACAGCCTTCTGCTGAACTTTCTTTTAAAGAAGGTTCTACTCTTGAGATTCTTTCCGAAAATCCTGTAATAAAAGAAAATCTTAAAAGCTGGAAAGTATTACATACTCCGGGGCATACACCGGGTTCTGTTTGTCTTTATAATAAACAGGAAAAAATTCTTATTTCTGGGGATACACTGTTTGATTATGGTGGTTATGGACGTACTGATATGTATGGCGGAAATGAAGCACAGATAATCAGTAGTCTGGCTAGAATTAAAAAAGATGTTGAACCAGGAACAATTGTTTATCCTGGTCATGACAGTTTTGGTTTTAGTATATAGGATTCCAAATCTGATAAGAATCTGAATCATCACCTTTTGCTTCTAATTTAATAAAAGCCATATCTACAAAGTTCTTTTCAACTGTGGCTATTGCGAAGCATGCTGGTTGACCACCACGAGGGCGGGCAATACTACCAGGATTCACAAATTTATATCCGTTATCATTATCTTCTCTAGCGATGTGAGTGTGGCCATAAAATGCAACCTTGCACTGGGATACTTGCATTTCCAATCCAAGATTTTCAAGACCAAAATCAACTCCTTCTCTATGGCCATGAACAATAAGAAAATTTCTACCGTTTACTCTTAATGTTTGTGAATCTGGTATAGAAATTGAAGTTTGTGAATTTAACGGATATGAGGATGGATCTCCGTTTCCCCGGGCAAAAGCAATAACAGGTGGCGTGCATGCTTTTAGATTTTCATCAGTTTTTGTGGAATTTAATAAAGTAGCTAAATCTCCAGCACCATCTCCACAAAATGCAAGAGCATCGCATTCTTTTCCGTATCTGCGGACAATATTCATAAAAACAGATGGATGACCGTGGGAGTCAGATAAAACAAGGATTCTTGCATGATCTTTTTTTGCAAGTGATTCAATATTCTCTTTTTTTCCAATTAAATTATGGTCTTCCTGAACGATATTTTCCAGCATAATTATCCTATTTAAGTATAAAGTGATTGATTGACTGCAGGCCTGTTTCTGGGTCTGTGTAATGATAAATATTATTGGATTTTACCATTTGTAAAACATGAGTCTGTAATTTTGAATCTACAGGTAAGGAATATGAAAGGTTTTGGATGTACTTTATTGTATTTACCAATACCTCAGGTGCTTCAGAAATCAGCTGACCTTCAACTTCTTCCTGAGTTATTTCTCCTGCCATATTTGCAGTCTGACTTTTATCAAGAACCAAATCACAGGTTGATTCGATACCCAAAACTTCATCCTGAGGAAATAATGCAATTACAGGATAAGGAACTTCTCGATTCCATTTATCCTGATTTCTTGCTAATGCAGAATGAGTGTTATCTGGAGCACCTAGAATTACTACACCAGCAAAATCTTTGTCTTCAGACTGAAGTTCATTCAATAAATCTGTTGCGTATCCTTTTGCACCATGTCTGAAATCATTTGGATAGATAAGAGGATATATTAGACCTCCTTCTGATGCCAGACCAAAATTTTCCTGAAGTAATTTTAAAAGTTCGTTAGTAATTTCCGGGTTGTTAAAATCATAGCCAAAAACTACACATATTCTTTTATTAGTAATATGCCATTTCTGAGAATTGTTATTTAGTTCCGACAGATTGCTTTCGCTGGAAATGAGTTCAATGGAGTTTAAATCTGAAATCTGATTATCGTCTTTATTACAACTTGAAATAAAAAAAATCAGAGAAACTGATAGAATAGAGATAATTGTCTTTTTCATTTTTTCCCAACCATCTACTATATTATCCTATTTTATTTTTCTTGAAAAGGACACCATTTTTTTGGTATTATATCGTATGAATATCTTCGGCCCTATTTTTGAACTCATTGGTAGTTTAGGCTTCCTTCTTTATGGAATGAAGTTAATGAGCGACGGTGTACAGAAGAGTGCAGGTGAAAAGCTTCAGCGTGCTCTTGCTGTTCTTACGGGTAACAGATTTATGTCTCTTTTGACTGGTCTTTTTGTTACTATGGTTATCCAGTCATCTGGAGCAACAACTGTAATGGTTGTTACTTTTGTTAATGCCGGTCTTATGACTCTTACACAATCTGTAGGTGTAGTTTTTGGTGCTAATATAGGTACTACAATTACAGCTTGGATTGTTTCTATTTTCGGATTTAATTTCAAAATTTCTGCATTTGCAATTCCTATGTTTGGACTTGGTTATTTTCTTTCAATTATTAAGAAAGGGGAGTTTAAAAACTGGGCCGAAGCTATCATGGGATTTGGAATGTTGTTCCTTGGCTTAAGTGGACTTTCTGATGTATTTACACCAGATCAGCTTGGTTGGCTTTTTAAGATTCAGGGAAATGGTCCTGCAGCAGTTCTTCTTGGTTTTGGAATTGGAATTGTCATTACAGCTTTACTTCATTCTTCATCAGCTTTTTCTGCAATTGTTATTACAATGGCTTTTAATGGTCTGGTTAATTGGGAAATGGCCGCTGCAATGACACTTGGTAGTAACGTAGGTTCTACAATAGATGCTATTCTTGCTGCAGTAGGTACGAGTGCTGATGCAAGACGTTCTGCTTTAATTCATGTATTCTTCAATGTATTTGGTACAATTCTTGCGTTAATCTTCTTTAAACCTTTCTTGAGTCTTGTAATGATGCTTACTCCTGGTGGTGCCAATTCAAATATTGCAATTCGCATTTCAATGCTTCATACAGTGTTTAAAACATTGTCTACAATAGTTTTACTTCCACTTCAGAATCCTCTTGTTTTACTTTCTAAGAAAATCATCAAGGATGATGAAAAAACTAAGCCTGCAGCCTATAAGTTGGATTTTACAGAACTTCTTACAAAAGACAGCAGTACAACACATATTATTCAGGCAGAAAAAGCAATTGCTGATATGACTGATGCTGTAACAGAAATGTTTGATAAAATTCAGATTGGTGTTACTAAACGAAATCCTGAATTTGTGGAAAAATTTAGGGAAGAAAGTGTTCATGATGAAGATTATCTTGATCAGATGCACGAGCAGATTACACACTACCTGGTAAAATGTCAGCGTTTGCAACTGACAGATAAACAGTTGAATCACGTATCCAATATGATTCAAATTGTTGATGAATTGGAAAATATGAGCGACAGCTGTTTTGGTACTATTATGCTTATTTGTCGTTCAATTGAAAAAAAGATGAAGTTTCAGCAGGAAGATTTAGAACGACTTCTTCCATATATTGAATTAGCTAGACAGTTCTTGCAGTTTATTCGCAGAAATATCAATACTCAACTTTCCCCTGAAAAACTGGATTTAGCTGCTGAATTAGAAAATGGAATTGATGCTTTCCGTAAGGATCTTAAGAAGGTTGCCCGTAAACGTCTTGAAAGTGGTGCTGATGTAAAATCTGAGTTGTTGTACATTGATATTGTTCGTGCAATTGAACATATTGGTGACAACTGTTTTAATATTTCTGAGATTCTTGTGAACTGCTAAGATAGAAATAAATCAAAAAGTGGTACGCTGATGTCAGTCATCAGCGTATCAATCAAAAAGTGGTACACCGATGACTGACATCAGCGTACCACT
>JAEDFX010000011.1 GCA_016297805.1 Treponema sp.
GTAGGATTAATTAATACTACTTGTAACATCTGCATAATTTGTAACTAAAACAACTTCGGTTAAAAAAAAAGACCCGAATCAAAAAGATTCAGGTCCTAGTGGAGAATAGGGGATTCGAACCCCTGACCCTCGGCTTGCAAAGCCGATGCTCTAGCCAACTGAGCTAATTCCCCAGAGCATGTTTAGAATATATAATATTTTTTAAAAGCAATCAACTACATAAACAGAATTTTCTTTCCGATATTTTAATTATGAAGATTTTTTTTAAGAAAATGATATTTTTATCAGTTCTGATTATGTCGGCTATACAGCTTTCGGCAGAGGTTTACAAAGAAAAAGCAACAGTTTCTTATTATGCTGGTGATTTTAATGGTAAGAAAACTTCTAACGGTGAATATTTCAATATGAATGAACTGACTTGTGCCAGTAAAAATCTTCCATTCGACACAATTTTGAAAGTTACAAATCTTGCAAATGGTCGCTCGGTTCAAGTAAGAGTAAATGATCGTGGCCCTTTTGTTGCAGGCCGGGAACTGGATCTTTCAAAAGCGGCCGCAATAAAACTGGATATGATAAAGTCTGGAACTGCAACTGTACGTATTGAGATTGTAAAACGTGGACCAAATACAAAATTAAGTCAACAGACAGCCGCAAAAGCTGCTCAGATTATGGCTCAAAAAACTGGTACAAAAACAGCTTCTACTTCATCTGCTAAAAGTGTAAAAACACAGACAAAAAAAACATATCCTGCTGGAACAAAATGGGACTTTCAGATAGGTGCCTATTCAACCCGCGAAAATGCTAATAAGGTTGCCCAGCAGCTTTTGAAAGAAGGCTTTGAGGATGTAATTTTCCAGAAAGGAAGTGAAATAATTCGTGTAGTAATTCGTGGTGTTCCTGCAAAAAATGTTCATACTGTTGAAAAGAAACTTGATTCTCTTGGCTACAGCGGATATGTAATTAAAGAGCGTAAAAAATAATCTTTATTGCGAATATGATTTTTATACTTTATAATTTTTATAATATAAAAGTGTTGGAGAAAAGTTATGATAGATGATTTAGATCCAGAGATTGCAGCATTATTATCAAGTGCAGAAAGTTCAGCTTCTTTAGACGATTCTGGACTTGATGAAATTGAAGAAGTTACAAGTGCTTCTTTTAGTGCTTCCTTCAATCAGCCAGAAATTCCAGTTTCTTCAGTAAGAAAAACAGGTTCAATTCATGAAGTTGATTTAGGACAAAAGACATTTACTCCAATTACTCAGTTATTAAGTGATACGCCAACTGATGTATTTAATGATACAAAGTATTATAAAACAGTTCTTACTGGAGAAAATCAGTCAGCACAGCGTGTACATCAGCTTTTATCGAAATATCTCACCTGTAAAGATCCAAAAGATCGTGCTGTATATCGTCAGCAGATTGTAACTGCATACTGGGAATTGCTTCGTGGTATGGTTGGAAAGATGACTGATATAAATGTTCCTCTTCCTAAAAAAATGCTGGTTCGTTTTGGTGTTATTCTTCCTTCGCTTTTTAAGCAGGAAACAAAAGAATTCTTTTCAAAGATATTTTTAGAAAATAAACCTCAGGAACCTGTTCTTTATATAGACGAATGGTTTAAAGAAATTGCTTCTGGTAGAATGAATAATTCTGCTACAGACGAAAAGAAACAGGTAAAAACTGCAAATATGACAGCTGAACAGGTGGCTTCTGCAGAACAGTCCAGACTTATGCAGCTTCAGTCTAAGAACTCAGGTAAGCTTCAGAGTGCGGAAAATCTTCTTGGAATAAAAGAAAATGAACGCAATATGCTGGAAATTGAATTGAAGAATCGTATTGATGGACTTTGTGAACATAATACGGTTTTTGGTGCAGAACCACATCGTGCCGGCTATACAGAAATGCAAAGGAAAATGCTTCCAGAAATTACAGATTTGTTGCATCGTCTTTCTAAGAATGATAAAGAGCTTTCAAAGGTTCTTCTTGAATATCAGGAGGCAAAGGCAACTTATGATAATGTTCAGACTAAAATGGACGCAGCTGGTGGACATGCAGCAGTTGTAACAAACGATTCCGAAGCTATTAAGATTGAATTTGAAACTGTACGTCAGATGGCTAAAATGACAATTGGTCGTCGAGGTAATCAGTTCCCAATCTTTACTCGAGAGTTCTACCATTGTACAGAAAAAGGGACTGGTACCCGCGAAAATGTAATAGAAGTCTTAAGGTGGGTAGAATCTCTTGATCCAGGTGTATTCCATCGTATCCATAAGAATATTCCAAATAGAATTGTTCCATATGTTCTTCTTGTACCAACTTACGGAGACCGTGGTTTCTGCTGGGAGCCTTTTGACCGTTATAATCGCGTAACAAGTCGTGGTCGTATTGTTGTTCCAATGTATCCAAAAGATTTGAAAATTGCCGTTCTTACAGCTGTAGCAGATTTACGCTGGCAGGTTGCAAAAGAAAAGGCTTCTTATTATTGGATGGAAGAAGGTCTTACAGGACAATACTATCAGCATATTGAACAGATGAAGATGAAGGGTGATTTAAAGGAATTTTTCATTGAAGACTATATCTTGTGGATGACAAAGGAATCAACTGGTGTTCAGCGGCTTGATAAAGATGTCCGTGGAATCTTCTGGCGAAATATGCCATTCCCAAAAGAATTAAAAGAAGATTTGCGTAAGCGTTCTCTTGTATATGATGAATTATGTAAGAAAGATGCCAACCGCGAAATGTCAGACGGTTATTGATAAAAAAAAGAAGTCTTAATTTGAAATACTTCAAATTAAGACTTCTTTTTTTTATTTTATAGCACTCAGCTGACCGATGATATCGGCCCCACCGATAAATGTTCCTAAGGAACTTCCTAAAGACGAAAGAATAAAAATCATTAATACCCGTAAAATTCTGTTTCTATAAAACCCTTTTACAGATGTAACATCATCCTGGAGGTTTTCAATATCAGAAACCTTAGGCTTACAGATTAATGCCTGTACAATTGCAGTACAAAATCCAATACCAACAAAAGGACACAAAGATGTGAATGGTGCTCCAATAAATGCAACCAGAATTGTTAAAGGATGAGCTAATCCTACGATAGATAGAACTGCTGCAGGAATAGCATTCCATAAAAACCAGGTTGTAAGCATCTGGGAACCGGCTTTTACTCCACCATAAACAAAACCTGCTGCAATCAATCCAATAATAATGGCAGGAATAAGCCACATAATAAACTTACCTAAAATCCCCTTTGGAGGAATCTTTGAGATTTCTTCAACATCAGTGTTTTCTTCATTTTTAGAAAGAGCTTCCAGATGACGCATTACACCAGGTAAGTGTCCTGCACCAAGAACAGCTACAATATTATTTCCTTCTGCGGCCCAGATTTTGCTGGCAAGATATTTGTCTCTTTCATCAATCAGAACAGTTTTTATAACCGGCATTTCTTTAGCCAGTTCATTCATCATAGAATCCATTTCACTGTTGTTTTTAAGATTTTCAATTTCAGAAGGTTCAATTTCTTCTTTAGAGAAAGCACTTGAGATAAGCATTGCAAAAAGTTTGCATTTTCCCCAGAAGGAATTTTTTGCCCAAGCCCGTTTTAATGTAATTTGAATAGGGCGGTCTACCATTACAGAAGGAATATTCAATTCCTTTGCGGTATTCATTGCAGCCAGCATTTCATCGCCAGGTTTAACACCAACATTCATTCCCATGCGTCGCTGGAAGGATGCAAGAATCAGATTTGCTAAAAGCATAAAGCCTTCATGCCTTTTGAGAACCTTTACAATGTCCAGCTGACTATATGTTTCTGGGTTTTGAATTGATTCTGCTCGTTTTTCATCCAGTTCAATTCCAACACAATCTGGTTTAATATCTTTTATGGCCTGTTGAACTTCGTCGATACTTTCCTTTGAAACATGTGCAGTTCCAATAAGAGTTATAGTTCTTCCATTGAGTTCAAGTTTTTTTTGTGTCTGACTCATTTTTCAAGACCCCATTCGGCAATTCTGTATTCAAAGAACATAGGTGCCTGTAATTTTGTAACCTTTGCGTAATATTCTTTAGCTAAATCGTTTGCATTGTTTATTTCGCAGAAAAGTCCCATATAGAATAACATTTTGCCACGGTTGTTGCTATTAGTTTCCTTTGCAATCTTCTGATTCAAGGTTGATTCAGCATTCTTACTGTATGGATCATTGAAGAATCGTACAACTGAATATTCTGTTGTAGAGGAATCCATTTTTTTAAGCTGGGCAGCAAGTACTTTTTTTGCATTTAATGAATCTTTCATTTTGTAGTAAGATGCTGCAATCATAAGACTATATGACCAGCTTGGACTACATTCATAAGCTTTGGTGAATAATTTGATTGCTTCTTTGTAGTTTTCAGCATGATATTCCAAAATTGCAGCAGATTCATAAGCATAGAAATATTTTGGATTTGTCTGAATTACCTTGTGATAGTTTTCCAATGCCAAATCCCATTTTCCTAAATCATCATAACTACCTGCAAGATAAGCATAAGCGAGGAAATATGTAGGATCGATTTCAACTGCCTTCTTCCATGCTTTTGCGGCTTCTTCGAATTTACCACGGTATCTAAGATATGTTCCGTAATCCATCCAGTAATCATAATTGTCAGGTGCATATTTTAAAGCTTCTTCTATATATTCACATGCTTTCAGATAATTTTCCTGATCATAAGCAATTTTACCCATATATGCTAATGCATCCGGATCATTTGGATTTTTATCAAGAATTTTCTGGAAATAAGTTACTGCGGTTTTCAAATCATCAGTATAGAAAGACATCTGTGCAAAACCAAACATTGCATCTTCGTCAGAAGGATCACCTTTCAATGCTTTTCTATAAGCTTCCCGAGCTTGTTTATATTTTTTATTCAAAGCATATTCTTCTGCCTTTTGAACATTTACAGCTGTGTTATTAGGGTCAACTTTAAGAATCTGGTCTGCAGTTGCTCTATAAGCGGCCTTATCACCTTTAGCTCTGTTTGAAAGAGAAATTAACTCAAGAGCATCCATATTGTCTGGATATTCTGCCAGAACTTCATTTGCAACAGTAATGGCATTATCATATTGACCTGCAGAATAATACAAGGCTCCAAGAAGCAACTTCAATTCAACATCATTACTAAGTTCAGAAGGAATTTTCTCAAAATGATTTATGGCTCCTTCAATATCACCTTTATCAAGAAGTTTCTGCAATTCCTTTGCAAATTTTACATTTGGAGGATCTTCAGGTTCCTTCTTTTTTTCCTCTTTTTTCTGTTTTGGCTTTTCTGTCACTACAGGAGCTTCTTTTTCTGGTGCTGGAGAAGGTTCAGGTGCAGATGTAGTACCACAGGCTGTCAGCATAATTACTGAACATACTAAAACAATTTTAAAGAACTTGTGTTTAATCATTTTTTATATTCCTTATATATAGTTGAAATGAAATCAATCATTGGTTAAACTGATAAGACAATGAGCATTCGGATTATTAGAAAAGCATTGGGGCTGCTTATTGTCGATATCGTTATTATCATCGGCATTTTTGTCCTGCAATTTAGAACAGATTCAAGTATTATTGAAAAAATTGGTAATTTACAGTTTACATTCTCTCAGATAGAAAATAATGAAAAAAATACAGTAACTCAAAATAAATTCCGAATGACCTATAACGGTCTTAACATCTTTTTTGATGATCAGACTCCAGCTAAAATTAAAATTAATAATGAGATGCAGCCAGTTTCTCTTATTAATTGGGAGAGAAAAGATGCTCTCACTTGCATTTTGAATTTTACAGAAAACGTAAAGATTACCTTTGAACTTGCTTCAGATAGTCCAAATGCATCTCTTGCTATTATTGCGGACATGCCAAAATCTGTAACAGATATTATGCTTCCATTCAATTATTCTTCAAGCATGAAGATTCAGAAGGATGATGGCGATAAGGTTATTCTAAATTCTAAGAAAACTGCATGGGAAGTTTCTGCATATTCTCTTGATTCTGGTTATTTTGGACTTAATAAAAAAGATTATATTGCAACTTATTCGATTTACGACGAAACTCAGAAATTTACATTTGAAAGTATTGTGGATCTTCCTATTGCAAATGCTGCAGAATATCTTAAGAATATTACAATCTTTAAAAATAATCTGGTTTCTTCATTTAAGGCTAATACAGCAGAATCTAATCTTTCAGAGCAGGTTGTTGTTTCTTATATTGCTGCTCAGGCTGAAAATGGATACTATGCACAGGCTATTGAAGATATTCCTTCAAGTCTTAAGAAAAGTAAGCAGAGAACATATCTTTCTGCTCCATATTTGAATACTCTTGCAGAAATGAACAAGATTCTTGAAAAAACAGTTTCTGATTATGATGTAAAACTAAGAGAAAGTGCTAATTCTGGTTCTCTTGATATATTTACTGTTCACAATATCGCGAACTTTATGTGTATTCATAACAATCCTGACACAAT
The DNA here is from genome assembly GCA_016297805.1 of Treponema sp. Taxonomy (GTDB): domain Bacteria; phylum Spirochaetota; class Spirochaetia; order Treponematales; family Treponemataceae; genus Treponema_D. Next base: position 6,493 of record JAEDFX010000011.1, read on the forward strand.
TAAAAAATTGCTGCAAAATGCGGCTGTTAGTGATATTTCAACTGTTTCCCTTGCTCAGGCTACAGGTATTCTTCAGGTTTATGTTGAACTTGTAAATCTTGATTCTTCATATGCTCAGCTTCTTGTTCCTGCCCTTGATTCTTGTATCGAGCGTATTACAGAGTCTTGTTCTTTTGAAAACAAAGTGCTTACAATTTCAGAAAATGATACATTCCTTTCTGTTATTCAGGCAGTTGAAACTGGTGTTGCTGTTATGCGTTATGGTGTTATTTCTGGAAACGAAACACTCCAGAAAGCTGGTTATGTTCTTGTAAACTCATATCTTACAGAAAACTCTTCTTATGATCTTAGAACTCTTGCAAATCTTTATCCTGTTATTGCTTATGATAACTGGTATTATCCACACTTCAAGAGAATTAAGTCTAAAGATAATAACGGACTTTGGGCATGGACTTGTGCTAAAGATATTACCTATGAAAAAGATTCTGATGGAACAATTAATCTGTCTGTAGATTTCCCAGAAGGATTAACTCATTATATAATCGTTAAAGGAATACCATCATTCTCAAGTATTTATATTTACAATATGGCATTCCGTACAGACCCTCGTTTTGAAACATATAATTCTTCAGGTTATGTATATAAACAGTCTACAGAAACTCTTCTCTTGAAATCAAGACATAAATCTCAGATTGAAAATGTTCGACTTGAATATCATGAAAAGCCAGCAGTAAAACAGCCGGTTGTAAAGGAGACTGCTCCTGCTGCTGAAAGTACAAAAACTCCTGCAGCTGAAATAAATGAGGCAGTTGAAACAAAGGTTGAACCTGTAAAGACAGAGACAGTTGAGACTCCAGCTCCTGAAGTTGCTGCACCTGTCCCAGAGGTTAGTGTAACAGAAGCTTCTGAGCCTGCTGCAGTGACAGAAGTGACTACAGAACCAGAAACTGTGCCACAGCCTGTTGTAGAGGAATCAAATTCCAAGAAAAGAAAGAGAAAGTCTAAAGATTAGATTTCTTCGATGTAATCCTTTGGATCTGTACGTTTAAGAACTATAAGAGTGGTGTCATCAAATGCTGGTTTATTCTGTGTAAAATCCTTATATGCAGAGATTATTCTTTCTGTTAATTCGTCTGCAGTCGCATTTTTATTTTCTTTTATAATAGAAATTATTCTATCTTTTGAGAAATCTTCTCCCTCACTATTTGTAGCTTCTGTTAGACCATCGGTAAAGCAAATAATGATATCATCTTTTCCCATTCTAAAGCTTACAGGAGGGAAAGAAACTTCCAGGCCTTCTACTCCAATAATTCCGTACTGTTCATCAGGATTTTCATGTTTTATTTCTGTGAAAGTTCCTTTTTCTGCGTTATATAAAATTGGATAAGGATGTCCTGCGTTTGCAACTTCAACACTACATACTCCGTTTTTATTAAAATCACTGAAATGAAACAAAAGTCCTGTTATATAGTTTTCAACATTTACCTTCTCTTTAATATATGTGTTATTTATTTCCTCGAGGATTTCTGAAATAGATTCCTCCTGTGCTAATCCATTTAAGAAATGCTGACTTATAATACCTTTTGCAAGAATAGTCATAAGACCTGCAGGAATTCCGTGGCCAGAAACATCAAAAATACCAAGCCCGTCTAAAGTTGTGTCTGTAAAATAATAGTCATAGAGATCGCCAGAAACATTGTTGTCTAAAGGCTGATAGAAAATAGAAACATCCCAGCCTCGGAAAATATTTTTCTCAGGTGGAAGAAAGTTCTTTTGTACATGGGAAACTGATTCAAGACCTCTTGAAAGAACATAGTTTGCATCAGAAAGTTCTTTTGTTCGTAACGCAACAACACTTTCAAGATTAGTATTAAAACTTTCCAGCTGAGACTTTAGAGTTGTGTTGTGAATGTACATTTCACCAAACTGTTTTAAAAGCTGCCACAGGAATATGTAAATTGTTACCTGCCAGCCATAAAGAGTGAAAATAGGTGTATCATCAATTTCAATAATACGAACAATTACATCAACTGCCAGTGTAACATATAAAGGTAAAAAGGCCTGTAAAATGTGAATGACATTGCCTCGTTTTTCTTTATTAAGTAAATCCTTGAAAATTCTTGGAATACAGAATCCAAACTGGACAACAACAAGCATAATCAGAAATGGCATATATTTTATAAATGCAGATTCATTTGGAAGAATGAATGAAAGTATTGTAGGAATGGCCAGCAAAACCAATCTGATAATTATTTCTTTTTTTGATGCATCATAACCGAGATAAGAAGAAATGAATGAACTTGCAAAATAAGCTGTGGTGAAGGCTCCATAGCACAAAGAGAACTTTAATACTGTAAGATATGAAATAAATGGAGGTTTAATCCAAGACATTTCTGTAAGGAAGAAATAAAGCAGGAAGTGGGCAGTGTAAAAGTTTGTAAGTGCATAAAAAAGATACTTGCGTATTTCCTTGTGTTTTCTAAGAACAAAGTAAAGAACAAAGTACAGGAATGAAATGAGAATACTCAAACCTGCAAAAGTAAGAATAAATTTTGAATTAAAATAAGAAAGTCGTTCGGCATGGCGGAAAATTTCTGCTTGTTCGCCTATGTAAACATTTTTTGAAATAGCTCCCATAGGACCAGGCCAAACCTGAATGTAGATAGTGTTAATTCCAGTTGGGTTTAAGCCATTTTTTTCAAACATATAATATTGAGCAACATAACCAGAAGTCATTTCTGCTGGAGGTGTAGCCCCATATTTTCTGACAAATTTTCTATTAATGAAGAGCATAGCAGAGGAACGCAGTCTTCCTATGAATAAACCTATGTCTTTGTCTTTTAATTCTTGAGGAATTTCAAACTCTATTTTCAGCCATAATAGATTTTTAGGATTTTTAAGAAGTTTTGTAAGATTTTTATTATTTGGATATTCCAATTTAGAAAAATCAGAAGATTGTTTTTCAACATCAATGATGGAATAGTGGAGAGGTGTTTCTAAATACTCTATTGAAGAGAAAACATTTTGCTTGAAATATTTAGGACGGTGCTCCTTAGATTTGTTGATAATTAAAAACACTACTGACAAAAAAACAAAAATCATCAGTAGTTTTAGAATCTTAAAAAACTTCTTCATAAATATTTATTATACAATAAAATGTACAAAAAATATATTAAAAACGTTCAGCTTTTGAATTACCCTTCTTGTACAGACTAGCACCACCTGTTTTTCTGGAAGAAGAACGTTCGCTTTGATTGTGAACATTAGGTCTGCTGCCTTTTGCTCTGCCGTCTCTTGAACGATTTCCACTACGGTCTCCACGACCTTCAGAACGACGTTCAGTTTTTTCTGAGCGACCAACTCTTTCAGATCCTCTAAATTCACTTCTACGCTGAGAACCGCCTTTTCGTGAACCTCGTCCATCTTCTTTTTCATCATAATGCATATGAGGAAGTTTTTTATTAGAGCGGGACATTTCAATTGCTTTTTTTGCAGAAGCTACTGGAAGACTTACCAAAGAGAATTGCTGTGCAACATCAATATCATCTACCATGCGTCCTGGAATATGGAGAAGCTCACTGAAATACTGGGCGATTTCTTTTGCTCTGTAACCATCCTGTTTTCCAAGAGAAATGAAAATACGTTTCTGGTCACCACGTGGCCCGAATTCTTTTGTATTAATGCGGCCATAATGTTTTGAACTAAGCTGCTTGCCGTACATGATTGAAAGAAGTCCTGCAATTACAGCTTCTGGATCCTGTCCATTGGCAATATCTTTTGCAAGCTCCTGATATTTATCGTCTACTGGTGCAAGGGCTGGAGCTTCCTGTACTTCTACAGCTTCAGTATCAGCATCTTCAGAAAGAACTTCATTTTCAGTTTCCTTTTTTACAAACAACTTACTCTTTAATTCTTCAATAAGACGTTTTTCCTTTACACTAATAACTTCATTAATGGCTGGAATTTTTCCTTCCTTCAGTTCGCTTTTTGTAGCTTTCAAAATATTTTTTGTAAGGAACCCCAGCTTGCGGCGTTCTTCTGGACGTACAAAAGTTACAGCAATGCCATTTGTCCCTGCTCGGCCTGTACGACCGATTCGGTGAACGTATGTTGCTGTATCAAATGGAAGAGAGTAGTTTACTACGTGGCTTAGACCAGAAATATCAATACCTCTGGCTGCAACGTCTGTGGCAACTAAGATACGTGTTTTCTTAAGTCTGAATCGTTCCAAAACTTTTTCGCGCTGGTTCTGCATAATATCACCATGTAGAGCCGCTGCTTCGTAGCCTTTCATATCCAGTTCACGTGTAACTCTATCTGCATCAGATTTTGTCATTGTAAAAACAAGACCGTAAAAGTCTGGAGAAATATCAATGAGTCGTACAAGGGCTTCGATTTTTTCGCTTTCTTTTACAACCCAATAAGACTGGTCAATAAGAAGTGCTTCATCAATAACTTTTTCTTCTTCAATAATGTCATATTCGCCCATAAAATCGCCGGCAATTTTCAAAATTGGGGCAGGCATTGTAGCACTGAAAAGGAGAATACGACAATCAGGGTTTGCATGACGGAAAATTTCTTCAATATCGTCAATGAATCCCATATCAAGCATTTCGTCACCTTCATCAAGTATGAAATATTTGATTTTGCTGATGTCCAAAGTTTTTCGTTCAAGGTGATCTTTAATACGACCTGGAGTACCTACAACAATTTCCGTACCGCGCTTAAGCTCTTTAATCTGTGTCGCATAAGAAGCACCACCGTAAAGTACAGTAGTTCTTGGAAGGTCATTGTTTGCAAAAGACTGCATTTCATTGCAAGTCTGAACTGCAAGCTCACGAGTTGGTTCAAGAATCAAAGCCTGAACATTGTTTGATTTTTCACGGATATTCTGAATGATTGGGAGTCCAAATGCAGCAGTTTTTCCAGTACCAGTTCTGGCACGGGCAATGAGATTTGTGTCTCCTGTAAGTAAACGTGGAATTGCCAAAACCTGGATAGGTGAAGGTGTAACAAAACCTTTTTTTTCTACGGCTTTAAGAGTGTATTCGTCTAAGCCTAAATCTTCAAAAGTCACAGCTTCCTGTGATTCGTCTGTAGTCTGATTTTCATCAAGAACATTATTATTTTCTATATTCATTAGTTCATCATCATAAAGGAAATATGTAATAATATCAATTAAATAGTAGAAAACTTCGCATTTAGTACAGTTTATTACAAAATTATCATAAAAATGAACGGTGAAGACTGACATAAACGTTCATTTGGAACGCTTATGTCAGTCTTCACCGTTCACATTGTTCATAATCCTAAGGTATTTGCCCTTAATAGTAATTTATAAAAATCTGTTTTTAAGGACTGTATGATTTTATTTGGACAATTTGAATTTTCATAAAATTTGTGATATAATAAGTCTAATTATGGATACACAATTCACAGTAGACCAGAAGGTCGTTTACCCAAGCCAGGGAGTTGGAATTGTTCGCGAAGTTTTTGAGAAGACTTTTAAGGACAAAACTACCCTTTATTACAAGATTTACATTGAAGCCTCTGATATGGTTGTAATGGTTCCTGTTGATAACGCAGAAAATTTAGGAATCCGTCAGATTGTTTCTAAAGAGGAAGCAGAAGAAGCTTTAAATCTTTTATCTGATGATTTTGAACCAATTACATCTGACTGGAAGCTTCGTTATCAGATGAATCTTGATCTTCTTAAAAAAGGAACTGTAAAGGATATAGCAACAATTGTACGTTGTCTTTATAACCGCAGTAAAGTAAAGGAACTTCCTATTTTAGAAAGAAAACTTTATGATTCTGCAAAAAAATTGCTTGAAGATGAAATTTCTTATGCTCTTGGAAAGACTGCAAAAGAGATTGAAGCAGAAATTCATACAAAACTTGAGCCACCTGGAGCAACTCCAAAGGTTAAGCACATAATTGCTGCAGAAGAAGATGAAGATGATGATTTGATGGATGATTTGAATGATAAGTCAGATTCAGATGACGAAGATTCAGATAATTCAGCTGATAATTCTTCTGATGATATGGATGCAGATGAAGATTTTGACGACGAAGAATTCTAGAATTTCAATTATAATTACTGCTGCCGGTTCTTCTACAAGAATGGGCGGTAGTACAAAAAAAGAATACCTTCCTTTAAATAATGGCACAGTTCTTTCGAATTGTGCTAAAACTTTTTTAAAGGCTTGTGTTTCAAAATATGAAATCATTGATTTTATTATAACATGTCCTCAGAACGGTCAGCAGTCCTGTAAAAATGCCCTTGCTGATGTTGATTTTTCTGGTCTGCAATGTGGGTTGAAAATTGTCGAAGGATCAGATACACGGCAAAAATCCGTTTATAACGCTTTGTGTCAGGTTTCAGGGGAGACAGACATAGTTGCAATACATGATGGAGCCAGACCTTTTGTTACAGAACAGATAATTCAAACCTCTATAGAAGCGGCAATTGAATATGGTGCCTCAGTTCCTGGAGTTATTCCTGTTGATACTCAAAAAGAAATTGATGAAAAGGGATTTATTGTCAGACATTTACAGCGAAGGCTTCTTACTGCTGTTCAAACACCACAATGCTTTCAGTTTAATAAATTATTGAATGCACATATGCAGGCCATTAATGATGGTAAAGAATACACTGATGATACAGAAATCTGGGGTGTATATTGTGGTAAAGTAAAAACAGTTCCTGGTGATGTAAATAATATAAAAATTACCTATCCTGAAGATTTAAAACGCTTGGAGTCAAAATGATTAGAGTTGGCCTTGGTTATGATTTACACAGACTTGTAGAAGGTCGTAAGCTTATTATTGGTGGTGTGGAATTTCCTTTTAATAAAGGTGAAGATGGTCATTCAGACGGAGACGTTCTTCTTCATGCTATAACAGATTCTGTTCTAGGAGCCAGTGGGTTAGGTGATATTGGTTCATATTTTCCTCCAGAGGATCCAAAATGGAAGGATGCTGATTCTGCTGATTTACTTCGTGCTGTTATGAAAGATGTAAAAGCTGCAGGATGGATAATTGAAAATCTAGATTGTGTAGTAAAATTGGAAAAACCAAAGTTCCTTCCTAAACGCCAGGAAGTAATAAATTCAATTGCAGAAATTCTAGAAGTTCAGCCTGACCAGGTTTTTGTAAAAGCTAAGACAGGCGAAAAAATAGCCCCAATAGGTACAAGTGACGCTATTGAGGCTGAAGCAGTAGTTTTATTAAAGAAATAATCTTTCTAACTAAGTCTATACATTGAACTGGCCAAGAAGCTCATTCATTACGTTGATGTCATCCTTAGTTTTATTTGCCAGTTCAGAAACACTCTGTGCAGAAGAGTTAATCTGCTGTGAACCGGCTGCCATTTCATCCATACTTCCATAAATAGTATCAGAAATCTGGGCAACTGCATTCATATTGTTCATAACGTTATCAACACTATATTTCAATTCCTGAGATTTATCATTTACTTCTGTAGCCTGAGATCTCATTTCGTTTAATGCAATAAGAACCTGCTGGCTTGCCTGTTCCTGCTCTTCCATAGCGGCATCAATCTGATGCATGATTCCGTCAGTCAATGAAAGCTGTTCTACAATTGATTCAAATGAGTCCTGTGAATCTTTTGAAAGATTAACGACGTCCTGAATAGAAGCAGAAATCTGTTTAAGTTCTGTATTAATGTTCTTTGACTGGATGCTTGAAGTTTCGGCAAGCTTTCTGATTTCATCTGCAACAACAGAGAATCCTTTTCCAGCTTCACCTGCATGGGCAGCTTCAATAGCAGCATTCATAGCAAGAAGGTTAGTCTGACTTGCAACAGAAGCAATCATCTGGTTTGCCTGTAAAAGCATCTGTGACTGTTCTGCCATCTGAACAACTTTAGTACTAACATTTTCAATTTTTGAATTACTGTTATTTACATTTGAGTTAAGAATATTAAATGCATCAGCCATCTTTGTAACAGAATTAGTAACGGCTTTAATATTTCCAATCATCTGTTCAATTGCGGCAGATGATTCTGTAATACCAGCAACCTGGTCATCTACAAGCTGAACCAGTTTTTCTACGTTCAGGGCAGATGTACTCAATACGTTAGATGTATCTGTAACAGCAGAGGCCTGGTTTTCTGTTTGTTTTCTTACACTATCAATGTTAGCAAGAATTTCTGCTGTGGCACTGGCACTTTCCTGAGCGTTAGTTCCAAGATTCTCTCCAATCTGTGCAAGAGTTTCTTCTTCTGTGTTAAGTTTCTGAATAATTCCCTGGAGCAATTCAATAAATTTATTAACGTTAGTTCCTAATTCAGCAAATTCATCATGACCTTTTACTGGAACTCTGTAAGTTAAGTCTGCTTCACCAGAAGAAAGATTTGCAATTGACGTTCCTACAGAATTAAGCTTTTGAAGGATAAGTCTGTAAATTACAGATACAATAATAATAATTGCAATAATTGTAATAATAACTGCAGAAATAATCAAAGGCATAAAGATGCTGTTTACAAGCATAGTAATAACGCGTAAAGGTTCACCAATAAACAAAGTTGTGATTGTTTTTCCATTAGAATCATTAAGTGGATAATAACAGGTAAGGTAATCTGTTTTGTTGATTTTACCTTTCTGAATAATTTCTTCACCTTTCATAACACGGTCGATGATAGTAGTATCAGCAATTTCTGATCCTTTCATACCGACAAGTGTTGTAAATGCTCGTCTTGTTCCATCAAAAATAGTGAATTCTGTATTTATAGTCTTTTTGACTTCTGCCACAAATTCATCATTGGAGATAACCTGATTGCCAACAACAGCACCAATTATTTGGTTTTCAACTTTTAATGGAACAGCTCCCACAGAATAAAGGTTACCCTTTTGTTCAACAATTGTAAAAATGGTTTTCCCGTTTAATGCATCTTTTACAAAGTTGTCCATAGTTATAATTCCATGCTTTGTATCAGAAAACTGTTTTCCGTCTTTGTTGTAAACAACGATATTTTTAAGACCAAAATATTTAATTGCATTACCACATATAGCATTTGCAAATTCTCTGTTTAATTCATTATCTGTTTGTTGCGCTGCATAAGAATCTACAAACCAAATTAATGTATCTTCAACATTATTGGAAATGTTTTCCAGTTGAAGTTGAATTGAAGCTTGTTTTTGTTTTATTTCTTCTCCAATGTAATTTACAAGGCCTTTATTTAACTGATTATAAACAATAGTAAAGATTGAGAAGGTGTATACAAGAAGAATGATAATTATACAACCTAAGAGTTTGAATGAGACAGATGATGTTTTTTTCATATGTATTTCCTCTTATGATAAGTTATTCTTTTTAATTCTACCATAAGAGAAAATAAATTGAGAAAAAAATGTCAATTATAACAGATTATTAAGATTTATGATTTATTCTGGAAGCTGCAAAATCAAATCAACTTCATTTTCTGTAAGCTTAAGATTTGCTGCAATTTCAGAAATTGTCCAACCCTGACGTTTAAGCTGTCTAACACTTTCATTAATCTGAGGATTTATAGTCTGTCCTTTAGACATAGACTTTCCAGATAAATCCTGTTTTGTAATATCGTGAAGAACCTTGTATTTGTTGTCGATTTCACGATTCATAACCTGCAAATCATATTCAGTTTTCTTAAGACCAGTCTGTACGGAGCTAAGAGCTTCAATACGTTTTTCTGTGTCCTCAATCAATCCGTCCAGATTTTCAAGACGACCAATTGCATCTGTGATTTTTGGTCCATTCTGCAAGATTTTGTCTACGCTAGTCTGAACTTCCTTTAATTCCTGTGGAAGTGAAGTTGCCTGACGGTTACAGTTCAAAAGTCTTTGTTCAAGATCCTTAAGCTTTTCGAACTGAGAATCAACATCATTTTTAATACGATTGATTACTTCATCTTTTTTATCAAGGCGTTCATATTGTTCTGAAACATACTGGAGACGGTCATTGTAGTTACGAACTGTAACTTCCATTGACTGTAAATCATCTTTTGTAGTGTTCAGAGAAGAAATTCTGTCATCAATAGTATTTGAAAGAGCCATCATTCTATTGAAGTTCTGTTCAAGATTATTAACCTTGTTTTTCTGTGATTCAAAATTTGTAAGCTGGCGAGTAATATCTTCGTTGATTTTGATAATAGAGTTATATTCTTCATTCATCTTTTTGGCAGTTTCAGAGAAGGCTTCCAGTTTATTGAATGAACTTGCTATTTCCTGAACTTTGTCTTCAAGCTGACGTTTCATCTTTTCAGCTGTATCGTAAATCTGAATGTTTGATTTTACATCCTGAAGTTCCTTCTGGATTTCGCTGATATGTGTCTGGATAGAATTTGCATCATCCTGCATTTTCATAACCATTTTTGACTGATTAGCCTGATTTAATGCACCGGCTGCAACAATTTCTTTTTTAAGTGCTTCAATTTTTGCCTCAGCATCAGAGTTCTGTTTGTTTACTTTCTGTTCTGTTGTTGCCAGCATTTCATCATACATTTTGTTTAATTGGGAAATAATTTGTTTTGTACGGTTTTCATATTCAATTATAGAATTCTGAGATTTATCTTCAAGAGAAGAAATCTGTTCATCAAGTTTGTTGTACTTCTGCTGAAGTGAATTTTCATAGTTATTCATATTCTGCATTAATTTCTGTCCAACTTCATCGATATTGGATTTTGCAGTAGAGTGGAAGCTTTCCAGATCCTGTCTGAACATGTTGTTTGAATCATCAAATTGAGTTTTAATCTGCTGTTTCCATGTATTGAAATCGGCAAGAGCTGCATCAATTGTTGAGTTTCCTGTTTCCTGACGGTTGCGGATTGTGTCTTCAAAAGTCTGTAAATCCTGTAAAAGTTCACCTTGAACCTTTTCCAGATTTGAGCGGACAAGGTTCATATTGTGTTCAATTTCACGCTTGAGATCGTTTTCTGAAGTCTTGGAAATTTCAAGAATTGAAGTATTTGTATCTGACTTAAAGCGGTTGATAATATCCTGAACTTCACGAATTGAATCTTCCATGTTGTTTTTTGTCTGATCAATAGAAGCAGTTACATTTGCAATCTGGTCTGTTGTACGGTTTTGAAGAGTTTCAAGTGATGACTTAAGATTGTTTGTATAATTTGTTTCTACTTCGCGGCGAGAATCTTCGTATGTATTTGTGAGAGATGTGAGTTTTGTATCAAGATTATGTTTCCACTCTGCCATTTCCGAATCAAACTGATTATTCTTTGTAGAAAGTATCTGATTGAAGCTGGATTCAAATTCCTGAAGCTTAGCACTCATACTGCCAGTTGCTGTTGCTTTAAGATCATCAAGGGATTCATTGATTTCGTTAATCTTTGTTTCAACAACATTTGCATCATCTTTAATACGCTGGCTGAATTCTTCATGTTTTGTTTTCTGAGTAGTTGTGAAGTTTTCAAAGTCTCGGAGAATTCTGTTTTGTACTTCTGCCATAGCAGCTTTAAGGCTCTTTTCAAGAGTATCAATATCGCTTTCAGAAATCTGAATCTGTGAGAGTTTGTATTCGATATCCTTTTTGTATGCAGCAAGCTGAGAATCAACGTCTTCAAGAATATTAAGATGTTTAACTTCACTTTCAGAAACTGCTTTTTTAATGGAATCTGTAATGATTTTAGAAAGACTTTCAAGGCGGGAATTTGTTTCCAGCTGGAATGAGTCAATCTGCTGATTTGTACTGCTCTGGATGCTTTCAATCTGCTGAGCTGTAGCGTTCTGAATATTTTCAATCTGATGAGTTGCATCTGACTGAAGGGTTTCAATCTTTCTGTCTGTTTCTGACTGAAGATTTGCAAGCTTAGAAGTAACTTCTGAAAGCTTTGATTCAAGCTCTGGCTGAAGTGTTGCTGCTCGTTCAGAGGCCATATCACATTGAGCCTGAATTGAATTAACTGAAGCCTTAGCCTGTTCAACAGAGGCATTTGCTTCATTTGCAACCTGCTTCAATGTGGTTGCAAGATTTTCCTGCATTGTAGAAATTTCATTCTGAAGAGCAGAGGCTTTATCTGTTGCAGATTTAAGTTCTGACATCTTAGCATCATATTCCTGTTTCAAATCTGCAATCTGTTTTGTATATTCATCTTTTATAGCTGCAAATTCAGAGTTGTAGTTGCTGTTAAAGTCATTAAGTCTGGAAGTGTTTGCTGCAGTTGCTTCATCAAAAGCTTTTGCATAATTATCTGCGAAGCTCTGGAAATCAGCCTGAAATTTTTCTGTAAGAGTAGCATAGTTTGTGTCGTTCTTTGAAAGAACAGCATTAAGCTGGGCAGTATATTTTTCATCAAGTTTAATGTTGTCTTCATCAAAGCGGGCAATTATTTTTGAAATTAGAGCATCATTTTTGCCACTGATTCCATCCAGCTGCTGAGTATATTTTGCATGAAGAGAGTCAATTTTTTCTGCAAAAGAGCCAGTTACTTCATTTATCTTAGCGTTAAAGCGGTCATTTACTGTAGAGATTCTATCTTTAGTCTCATTAATAAGTTTTGTTTCTGCATCCTTATAAGCTTTTGTTGTTTCTTCTGTTTTCTGGGAGAAGATATTATGAAGTTCTACAGATTTATTATCCAAAGTTGCAGAAAGGTCATCAAAACGTTCTTTAATTTTGTTTGAAGCAAGGGCATACTGCTGATTAAGCTGTTCCTGCAAATCTGAAACCTGTTTTTTCAATTCTGACATGTACTGGTCAGAACGGTTCTGTGCCTGTTCACTAAGATGTTCAAATGCAGTATTTTCAAGGGCTTCTGCTTTCTGAGTTGCCTGATCGTATGCGGCCTGAACATTCTGCTTAATAGAAGTTAATGCATTTTCTGCGGCAGCCTGAGAGTTCTTGATTTCTTCTGCCAGATTTTTTGCATAAGTTTCATACTGGTCAAGAAGCTTTGTACCAACCGCTTTCAACTGTTCTGCATTATGAATAGAGAATTCCTTTGAAATTTCAGGGATTTTTTTCTCAATCTGTTCTACTGCAATCTGCTGTTTATCAAGCTTTTTAGTCATAGAGTCAATTATGCCGCTTTCTTTGTGAATGCGTTCAAGGTTCTCTTCAACCTGTTCTGTCATCTGATTTAAATCTTCCAGAACTGCTGCGTATTTATCAATCTGATTTTTTATATTCTGAACAGAGGCAATGCTCTGACTAAAATTCTGCATCTTCTGAGAAAAATCATCATTCTGCTGTTTTAAAAGTTTAATTGCGGCATTAGCCTGAGTCTGCTGGGCGTTAAATTCAGAGATGAGAAGATTGAATTTATTCTGGACATCTTTATAAAGGTTAAGTAAATCATCCTGACGCTTGTCAGCATATTTTCTAACCTTTTCCATTGCATTGTTATCTTTTTCAATTCCGTGAAAGTAAATAGAAATTCCCAAGGAAATAACTACAGAAACAAGAATTGCAATTGCGATCATCATTTTTTAATCCCCACCCAATTTTTTATATGTCAGTCCGAAGTTTTTTCGGAATTATTATAATTATTATTAAAGAATATATCGTTCAGCTGGCTGTAATCCCAGAAGATTATGTCTGCTTTACTGGACTTTTTCTTGAACCAGCGTGCAGAAGGCTTTACAAACCATGCAGACTTCATTCCAACATTTTTAGAGCCAGTTACATCGTATTTATGGCTGTTACCAACGTAGAGAATCTGTTCAGGTTTCAATTCAAGCTTTTCTGCCATCTTGAGGAAAGGAGTAGACGAAGGTTTTAAGGCTCCTGCTTCTTCTGAACCAAGCATTACATCACACATTTCACGAATCCCCCAGATATCCCCTTTTTGTTCTGGCGGAAAATCTGAAAGTAATGCAATTTTATATCCGTTTTCTTTTAATTTCTTAATAAGCTCAACTGCACCATCACAAGGCTTAACTTTCTGGAAAGTTTTTTCAAAACCTTTGTAAACAATTCTATCTAATCGAGCAACAGCTTCTTCTGTAGAACATCTAAGTTTTTTTGCCATATGGGAGCCCTGAACTTTAAAAAAATCAGGAGTAACATCACTTTTGTGCATAATATTTCGTACAAGTCCATAATGTAAAAAGAAAATACTATGACGTACGTAATACGGAATCATTCTGAAATTAAATTTCCATGCTCTATAGAGGGTTCCGTCAATATCAAAAGCGACTGCTTTAATGTCTGTTAAATTTAAAGTACTCACCTTTCTATTATACACTAATTATTGAAAAGCGTCATTAGTAAATGAAAAAGGGAATTTATATAAGATTTTCTTCCCGTAAAGAGTCCAGTCTTGCAAGACGTTTTTTATCAGGTTCAATACAAAGATTTTTTTCCTGTGTAGGAAGAACAAGTCCTTTAGGACCATTTTTTGCACGACGTAAATATTTTACATGAGTGTAATATAAATCTGTTTTTCCAGCATTTCGGGCTTTTGAGTAATATACCGCCAGATTTGCCGCATCCAGAAGAATATCCAGAGGTACAGTTTTTCCTTTTCTGGCTTTTACAAAAACGTATCCTCCTGGGAAATCACGGACATGGAGCCACAAATCATCACCACGAACATGATGGCGCAATAATTCATCATTTTCGTTTGCATCACGTCCTACAAGAATATACCAGCCGTTAACTGTATAATCCAGTCCGGGATGAGTTTTTTTCTGCTGCTGTTTTGGTGTAGTGTCTTTTCTAAGCAGCTGCTCGATTTTTACAGGATTAGTTTCATTTTTAATTTGTTCATACTGTTTATCCAGCTTTTCAATAGCGAGTTTTGCCAGTTCAATATCATGCACCAAATCTTCACTGCCGCTCTGAGCTTTTTTGTAATTTTTGTAATATACAGCGGCATTTTCCTGAGCAGATTTTGCTGGATCGATTAAAAGGCGAACTGTTTTTCCTGTTTCATAATCCTCGCATTCAAGATATTTAGAAGAACCATCAATCATATAACCGTAAGAAAGAATCAAATCTCCCTGATGCTTCAGCTGTTCAGAATTCTTAAAGCTTTCCAATTTATCTTCCAGATTCTGTAAAGCGGATTCTTTTTTAGAACGGTTTGTGTTGTACCATTTTTCGGCTTTTTCCAGAAGAGATTCCCGGCTCAGATTATCAGCATGCTCAGAGTACCAGTATTCAATGTATGCATTAAAGGAGGGGAAAGTCTTCCCCTCGCTGCAGCTTCGTCCTTCCGCAAGCTCAAAGGCCGAATCTTCCGCTACCCCTTCTACGGGGTTGTCACCCCGTAACGCCCCGGACCAGTCTCTTACAGGAAATCGTTCGATTGCTTCGGCAATTTTTTCTTTGGAACTAACAGGTGGTTCATAAATTTCGTCCTTCATTTCCTTCCGTTCAGGACGGCGGAACATTGGTTCAAGAATAACGTTGTTTACATCACAAAGAATAATATTGGCCGCGTTATTCCAAAGCTTTATATATAGAATATAGTTTTCTTCATATTCTTCTTCTATAATTTTACTGTTAGAAACCGCAGTGTTTTTTAAGTTAAATGCAGAAGAAGCCAGCTTTATGGAATTTGTTTTTTCATTAGGTTTATCTTTTATGGAAACAGTTCTTGAAAGTTCCAGCTTTATTACACGTTCTACACCTAATTGCTGGCAGCTGTTGATTCTGCAGCCTTTAATGTGGGCACGAAGAAATTCCATAAATCGTAAAGGCTTTTCATTCTTTGGAATTTTTCTACGGGTTTCATTTATGCGTACAGAATTCTGAGCTGTACAAACCAATACTGTTTTAGCACAGCCTTCTTTGTAAGTGTAAAAGGCCATTGTATCATAACCTGGCTGAACTATATCCTGTATAAAGGTGCCTGTTATATCCAGTTCAGAGAGAATTAAATTTATTTCGTTACAGTTTAAAGACATTTTCTAGTACCATCCGTCTGGCATATCGCGATTGTATGGAGGAATTACGCTTCCATTTTCTGCTGTGCGAGGCAGAGTTTCCCGGTTATATGAGAAATCCTTATGCGCTTCATCATTAACATCTACTAAGAAATATTGATATGACTCTGCGTAAGGCATTTTATATGTATTGTCCACAGAGGTATCAGGGTCATAGCTTGTGTCATCCCAGGTTGAGTCTGCCATATACCAGGAATTATTATAGAGAATTTCGTTCCATGCATGCCCTGCAGTTTCACCAGGTTTATATGCACCAATAACTTTTGCTGGAATTCCACAGAAACGAGCCATGGCTGCAAAGGCATTTGCATAGCCTTCACATACTCCCAGTTCATTTATAAGAGAATATTCAGCATCCTGTGGTTTTCTTTTTGAGGAATCAAGACTTATATAATCATAATGGAATTTCTGCATAAGCCAGGTATACATAAGCTGCAGACGTTCGCCGGCAGAAGCCATTTCGTGACCATAGAGAGCGGCATGGACCGCATTGGAAACGGCAAAGCTGTCTGACTGCACTATGGAAGAAGGCATGATATAAGTGGCTTCACTTTCGCTAACAGGACATGTGTTTTCTACAGTGTATATAGGATATCCAACTGTATGATTGTCTCTCTCTCTTAAAAGCAGAATTCTGTAAACTCCTTTTCCAAATCTGAGCCAAATGCGTTCATTGAAAGTTCCGGAAATGGGTACATATGTGTATTTGACTGCAGGTAATGTTTTTTCTATATAAATGTAATATTTATTTCCTGTGTCGTTTACAGTACCAGAAATGTCAAAGAATCCATCTGCACTAAAGCTTGCCGTATATTTGGCTGGTGCTGTTATATTTACCGCTTCAACCATTTTCTTGCTGGAAATATCAGAATAAGTAATATTATTGGTTTTTAAAGGTGTATCATTTGTAATGAAGGCTTCATATTTTTCGTCATCAACTTTTATATCATTTTTAATGCCGGTAAAGGTATAACCGCTGATGCTTATTGTGGCAGGTCTTGCACTATGAACGACAACTGTATTATTGCTGGCTGTTTTTCCGTCAATTGCAGCTGTTACAGTGTAAGTGCCTTCTGTTGTGGCAGTAAATACACCGGAAGCATCAATAGCTCCACCTCCAGAAACAGAAAATACAGGAGTAGATTCTGACCAGTCTGCAGAAGCGGTAAACTTTATGGAACCACCAATCATTACGTCCTGTTCTCCCATTGGAGCAAGAATAACTTTTTCATATTCTGATGCTGGCACAAGTCTGATGTTGTCCAGATATATTCCATTTGAGAAGTTGTTGAATCCATATTGCTGGATTGGAACAGACCATTTTACACTATGATTTTTACCAGCAGAGAGCTTTACCCCAGAGGTTCTCCATACGGAATTTCCTAAAGAACCAAAGCTTTTGACTTTAACTCCATCTACATATAGTAAAGCATAGCTTTCGCATTCATAAGGTTTTGGAGCCGATATATATTTCCCATTTTCATCCCAGAAATTCTGGTAAAAGGAAGTTTTGTAATCAAATACAAGATAACAGTCTTCTTCAGGTTCAATGTCATCTAAAGACAGACTGGAATCCTGCCATTCAAGCTTGTTTTCTGCATTCAGTCTGGCGTAAGAAATTCTAAGAACGTTTGTATGAAGAGTAGGGGCTAGAGCATCGTTATATTGAGGCCATTTAGCATATATCTCATCGAAGGTGTTTTCTACAAAGCCTTTAGGATTGAATCTGGCAAAATCTAAAATGTCATCAGAGTCCAGAACTTCATAAATAGGATTTTCTTCTGGAGTTTCGTGGCTATTATCTGATGGAAGAAAAAATTTACAGGAAACCGAAATGCCTGTTAATAAAAAAAGTGTGATAGATTTTACAAGGTTTTTATTCATGTTTACTCCAGTATGCAGTAATTATAATTCATAAAAAGACTGTTCTCAAGATTTCTAGAAATATAAAAAACATTATCTTGACAGAGCCAATTAAATATAGCAAAATTAATTCTATGAAATTTAATTCTTTAGTCAAAGTCGTAGAAGTCCTCGTCCTAGTGGTTAGTCAATAACCAGAGAGTGAATATTCTATATTGTGATTAAAGCACCGATATAAAAGAAGGCTCTCCGGTTAAGCTGGAGGGCTTTTTTTATGTCCAAAAAAAATTGTGAGGAAAAAAAATGAAACAAACAGGCGCACAAATTATTGTAAAACTTTTAGAAATGTATGGAATTGAAACCGTTGCTGGTATTCCTGGAGGATCAATTCTTCCACTTTATGACGAACTGAACCGCTCTTCAATCCATCACGTCTTGGTGCGCCATGAACAGGCTGCTGGATTTATTGCTCAGGGAATGACACGTTCAACAGGTAAGCCTGCAGTTTGTATGGCTACTTCAGGTCCTGGAGCAATGAATCTTCTTACAGCTATTGCCGATGCCCGTGCAGATTCAATTCCAATTATTGCAATCACAGGTCAGGTAAATACAACTTTAATTGGTACTGATGCTTTCCAGGAAGCTGATACATTTGGTCTGTCTTTTCCAATTACAAAGCACTCCGTAATGGTAAAAACTCCAGAAGAGCTTTTGACTGCAATTCCAGAAGCTTTTGAAGTTGCTATGACTGGTCGTCCGGGGCCGGTTTTAATAGACGTTCCTCGTGATGTTCAGCTTAAGGAATGTGAATTTGATGCATGGCCAGAAATTAAAGCTGCAAATACTCGTGATGTTCGTTTTAGAACTCCTTTAGAAGAATATTCTGAAAAAATGGGTCAAATTGTAGAAGCAATGGCTAATGCTAAGAAACCAGTTTTATTCTGTGGTGGTGGATGTAATACAGAACAGGCTGCCAGTGGTCTTAGAACTTTATTGCAGAATTATTCAGTTCCTGTTGTTACAAGTTTGATGGGCTTAGGCTGTATTCCAGAAAGCTCTGAAAATTTCATCGGCATGCTTGGTATGCATGGAAATCATGCTGCTAACGTTGCAATGCATGATGCAGACCTGGTAATTGCTGCAGGTGTTCGTTTTGATGACCGTGCTACTGGTGTTGTTAGCAAGTTTTGTCCAGATGCAAAAATCGTTCATATTGATATTGATGCTGCAGAGGTTGATAAAATTCTGCAGTCTGCAATTTCTATTGTTGCAGATGTAGAATCTGTATTCCCGGTTCTTGCTCAGCTGGCTGCAGAAAAGAAAGTAAAGGCTAGTGAAAGCTGGCTTAAAAAAATCGCAAAATTGAAGGAAGAAAATACATCTTTGGAAATTGGTCGTCCAAAGGGTGAAAAGCTGGCAAATCCTCGTGAGGTTATTTCAAACGTTCCAGCTTATGCCGCAAAGGCAGGTGTGTCAGAAGAAAAACTGATTGCTACTACAGATGTTGGTCAGCATCAGATGTGGGCAGCTCAGTATTATCCTGTAGAACGCCCTCGCTCATTCCTTACATCAGGCTCTTTGGGAACTATGGGATTTGGTCTGCCAGCTGCTATTGGTGCAGCAATTGCCAACCCAGACAGCAGAGTTGTTTGTTTTAGCGGTGATGGTTCTATTATGATGAACGTTCAGGAAATGGCTACTTTGGCAGAACTTAATCTTCCTGTAACAATCATTGTTTTCCAGAATGGAACTTTAGGTATGGTATATCAGCAGCAGAAGTATCTTTTTGAAAAGAACTACAGTGCTTCAGTTTTTGGACGTGTACCAGATTTGTTGAATATTGCCCGAGGATTTGGAATTGAAGCTGTGGATGCTGATACAGACCCAGAATGGTATATGAAAGCTTTTGATGCAAAACGTCAGAATAAACCATGTTTTGTAAGAGTTAGTGTAGATTCAGAAGAAACTGTATTGCCATTTGTTCCAGGTGGAAAGGCTAATATAGATTCTATTCGTGACTGATAGTCAAAAAGCAGATTTCACTTTTCCATTCGAAAATAGTCTTGTCACAGGCAGTCAGGAGCAGGTTTACGATTTTCTGTAATTCTGCATTACCGGCTGCCTGACACATTTTTGCTCCATAAGCAGAGGTTTCAGCATTAAACCATTTTTCAATTTCCACAGGAGTTATGCGGCGTTTTTCCTTTATTTCTTGAGATGCGGCACGAACAGTAAAGCCTTTCTTTCGGAATGTATTTGCAATCGAAATTCCATCCCAGTTAAACAAAGTGTTTTTTTTGTCGCCAAAGAATTCCTGTTCTGCGGCATCCATATTATTAAGTGTATCTAAGAAAGGTTTTATGCTTTCTGGAGAAAGAATCTGATTACGAACTAATTCACTGATTTTCTGACCATGACAAGGAATCTTTTGTGAAATAACCATTTTCCAGCCATCAGCAAAAGGACATTCATATTCAATATTTTCAATAATTCCAGCCAATGAATCAGCTAAAGCATTTATGGAAGCTTCTGAAGCAAAAGGATCAGTAAAGAAAATACGGTCAAAAACAGCACCGTTGTACTGGAAGTTTACGATTAAATCGTGGAATGCTTCTGGAGTTAAGAAATCTATTGACTGAGAGTCACCACGGCATTGTAAAACAGGGCGGTCAAGGCTTCCTAAAGTTCTGCCATATTGCTCAAGAATTTCTTTTCCCTTTTCAGTACGACAAACACCGCAGGTAACTCCTTCTGGAGCTTTTCTGGCAATTTCCCAAACCAATAATCCGTTATCAGCATTCCAAATAAGTGAACGGTGATGTCGTAGTAAATCAGCCATAGAAATCATTGTATCTCTGATGCCTAAAAGAACTTCTGCACGGTTTGAATCAAGACGCTGGCGCCAGAATCTATCTGCCCTGTCTAAAGCAACTTCTTTTGCTGCATCCTTTGGACTAAAGGTAAGATTTTCTTCTTTCTTTATATCGCCGCTTTTAAAATGCTCGTTAATCCACCACTCAGAAATAGGGTTTTCTCCAAATTCAGATTTTTTAATACCTTCACCGGCTGCGGCTCCTGCAGAGTATACATTCATAGAGCCGGTAGTTTCGGGAGAAGTTGCCAGTTCATCGGCAGTGCGTTCTCCAGGCATCTGTGTTTTTTCCAGCATTGCAGCAATCTGCAGTTCTCTGCGGGAAAGAACACCGTCCCTTATAGTTCCTTCATATCCTTGTGTGCTTGGAGTGTAGAATACACGTCCGCTTAATGTGTCCGGCAAGTACTGTTGGGCAACCCAATGGTCTCTATATGCGTGAGGATAAAGATAGCCTGCACCGTGACCAAAGCCTTCTGCGTCCCGGCTATTGTCTCTTAAATGATTTGGAACTTCAGCATCTTCTTGTTCAACACTGGAAATTGCATCGAAAAAGGCCATGCTGCTGTTTGATTTTGGTGCAGTAGAAAGATAAAGAGCTGCATGAGCTAAGAAGTATCGGCCTTCTGGCATACCAACCCGGTCAAAAGCCTGAGCACAGCTTTCTACAACAGAAATGGCATGAGGATCAGCAAGTCCTGTATCTTCACAGGCAGAAATAAGCATTCTGCGGAAAATAAAATGAGGATCCTCTCCGGCAACGCTCATTCTTGCAAGCCAGTAAAGAGCTGCATCAGGATCCCGTCCACGTAAAGATTTTATAAAAGCACTGATAATATCGTAGTGATAGTCACCATCACGATCATAAAGGACTACTTTTTTCTGAATAGATTCTTCGGCTGCTTCTTTAGAAATGAAAATTGTACTTCCGTAAGCTGGTACTGGATTAGCGTTATAGGGATCCCATTTTTCAGGAGTTGTTTCTACCGCCAGCTCCAGAGCGTTCAACAAAGAACGGGCATCTCCGTTAGCAGTTTCTATAAGATGCTCTAAGGCACCTTCTTCAAATTCCACCTTCCAGTGTCCGTAACCACGCTCAGTATCAGTTAAAGCCTGATGAGCTGCTTTTTTCAAATCATCATTTGTTAGTGGTTTAAGCTGAAAAACGCGGGAACGACTGACTAAAGCCTTGTTTACTTCAAAAAAAGGGTTTTCTGTAGTTGCGCCAATAAGAATGATTGTTCCATTTTCTACCCACGGAAGAAGAGCATCCTGTTGACTTTTGTTCCAACGGTGAACTTCATCAACAAAAAGAATTGTTCTGCGGTTATAAAGATTATAATAATCTTCGGCCTGTTTAATTGAAGTTCTGATATCTGCGACGCCAGTTAAAACTGCGTTTAGTGTAATAAAATTTGATTTTGTATGATTAGCAATTACACGGGCTAAAGTAGTTTTTCCACTGCCAGGAGGACCGTAAAAAATAACAGAGGTCAGCTGGTCAGCAGCAATTGCACGTCTTAACAGACGACCTTTTCCAACAATATGATCCTGACCAATATATTCATCAAGAATCCTTGGACGCATTCTGGCAGCAAGAGGTTCTTGTGAAGTCTGTTTTTGTTGAAATAAGGTATCTGACATAAATTTATTCTCTGTTCCAGTTTCCTCTTAAAGGATAGTATGACCATAAACCAATGTTTTTGTAAGAAACATTTGAAGAAGAACCAGTTCCGTAGAATGATATAGAAGCGTACAAAGAGCTTTCCTGTTCTGTCTTATCTGGAGTTGCATTTATAAGATTATTGATAAAATAAGAAGATGAAAGCTGGAATTCAGCATTAGTTTCAAATTTTACAAGTTCCGAGGCAGGAACTCCATTTATAAGAGAAGTTTTTACTATTCCACCATAGGCAGTTGTAGAAGTTGCGGTGTAATTTGCACGGCCAATTAAAATGGCATCTGAACAAACTGCAATCGCAGAAATATCATTTCCTGCATTAAGGCCCTGTACAAAAGTTGTAGAACCATCAGCATTGCTGTAATACAAATCTGCGCCGTCACTATAATATATACGTGTTGCTTTGTCTTTGTAAGTTTCGTTAGTTGTAGAAGCAATGGAATTAAAGAATACAGGCTTACCGTCAAGAACAACAACTGAAGAAATGTTGTTTAATTCAGTAGAGTCTGAAGGTTTAATATCTACAGAAGTAAGCTTGCCTTCTGAAAGATTCCAGTAATGTACGTCTCTTAAGGAAGTATTAGATGCATTGGCGTTTCCTGTACGAATAAATATGCATCTGTTTTCTTTTAATGGAGAATTTGACTGGAAAACAGCAAAAGCTGAATGTTTGTAATCCCCATAGTAATAGAATGGGAAGTAGATATGTTCTGAGTCATCAATTACACATGTCCATTCTCCGGCTGTAGACCAGGTTTCACCATCAGCTTCAAGCGAAATCTTTTTTGTCCATACGTAAATATGATCAGCAACAACTGTACCCATGTCTGTTTCATCAGCATAACTGACAGTAACAAGATAAAGATTTGTTGTATCAGCAAGAACTTTTAATATCTGCTGACCATTGTGGGTAGAATTGTAATAATCATAGGAATGGAAAGAAAATGGTATTTCTTCATAAGTTTTCCAGCTGTCGTGAGTGTTATTATCCTTCAACTTGTAGCGGATACCACCATCGGCTGCTAATACAAGGAATTCTGTACCGTCCGCAGTATAACGTGTAATAGAGTTTATAATTCCCGAAACTGTAGCAGTTTCTGGTGCAACGTCCTTGTGGATTTCATAAAAAACAGGATCGTAACAGCCTGTAAGAGTTACTGAAATAAATAATGAAAGTGCAGCAAATAATTTATATGATTTTTTCATTCTATTATCCTTAATTAGAAGTGGTAGCGGACACTTAAGCCTGCAGTTGCAAATAATCCATCAACATTGCGGGATGAATCTCCAAACCATTGTGGAAGCCAGTATGCAGAAGCAGTTAAACCAGCTGACCAGGTTTCTGTAAACCTGTAGAAAGCACCACCTGTAGCTTTGACAGCCAGACCTGGAAAATATGTTAAACCCTGACAAGTAGATATTCCAAAACCAATACCAAGGGATAATGGAAACTCAAATTTACCAATATATGGTTCATACATAACATCAAAGGTTACAGGTACAGTAATCAATGGTTTATTTCCAATTGTTACATTGTATGAAATGTATGCAGATCCACCTAAAGCAAGATTTGTAGAAATAAATCTATAGTAGCCAAGGTTAGCACCTGCACCAGGGTAAAGCTGACCATCAAAATTAAGAGGAAAAATGGCAAAAAGGTCAATTTTCAGAAACTGGTC
Organism: Treponema sp.; assembly: GCA_016297805.1. Lineage (GTDB taxonomy): Bacteria > Spirochaetota > Spirochaetia > Treponematales > Treponemataceae > Treponema_D. The sequence continues at coordinate 30,493 of JAEDFX010000011.1, forward strand.
ACCAGCACCATTCTGTTCGTAGATATATCCGTCGTCGTACTCATCACCTTGATCATCAGCAAAAATTGAAAGAGTAAAAAGACCCAGAATCATTAATATAGAAATAAATCGTTTCATATTGCGACCTTTTTTTTTATTCAGTATTATTTTTTTGTATATGAAATATACAGTTTTAACTGCTATTTTTCAATAAAACCAATATATAGGCGGAAAGTTACATGAGTGCTGTTATTATCGATGGAAAACAGGTTGCTTCAGATGTTCGTGCAGATGTTGCAAAAAAAGTTGCTGAATTAAAGGAAAAGGGAATCAATCCCTGTCTGGCTGTTATTCTTGTAGGAGAAAATCCTGCATCAGTTTCTTATGTTACTGGAAAACAGAAAGCTTTAGCTGAAGTTGGAATGGTAGACCGTTCGGTTCATTTACCAGAATCTACAACAGAAGAAGAACTTTTGAAATTGATAGATGAATTGAATAAAGATAAGTCCGTTCACGGAATTCTTGTTCAGCTTCCACTTCCAAAACATATTAATGAAGATAAAGTTATTATGGCTATTGCTCCTTCTAAAGATGTGGATGGATTTCACCCTGTAAGCGTTGGTAACATGATGATTGGTCGTCCAGGCTTCCTTCCATGTACTCCACACGGAATTATCGTTCTTCTTAAAACTGCTGGAATCGAAACTAGTGGAAAGCATGCTGTAGTAATCGGTCGTTCAAATATTGTTGGAAAACCAGTTTCAATTTTGCTTGCCAGAAAAGATGTAAACTGCACAGTAACAATGTGTCATACAGGTACAAAAAATATGGCAGAAATTACAAAACAGGCAGATATTCTTGTTGTAGCCAGCGGACACCCACACACACTTACAGGTGATATGGTAAAAGACGGTGCAGTAATCATTGATGTTGGTGTAAACCGTATTCCAGATGCTACTAAAAAATCAGGCTTCCGCTTAATTGGTGACTGTGACTTTGATGATTTAAAAGAAAAAGCTTCATTCATTACTCCAGTTCCAGGTGGAGTTGGACCAATGACAATTGCAATGCTTATGGCAAATACTCTGGAAAGTGCTCAGAAGGCTGGTAACTAATGCGAGATATCCAGAATGAAGAAGATACAAGAGAAGTTCCTCTACAGAAGGTTGGTGTAAAAAATGTTAAATATCCGGTAATGGTTTTTGACAAAGAAAAGAAGCACCAGAATACAACTGCAACAGTGAATCTTTTTGTAAATCTTCCTCATAATTTTAAGGGAACCCACATGTCCCGTTTTATAGAAGTTTTTCATAAATATCATGAAGATATTTCCATGACAAGCTTTCTGGAAATGCTTGAAGAAATTCGCACAAAGCTTGATGCGGAAAGGGCATTTGGAAGAATAACATTTCCATACTATATAGAAAAAAAGGCGCCTGTGACTGGAGCTCCGGGGATTATGGAGTATATATGTACATATGAGGGGGAAAGCCTTCCCCCTGGGGCCCACTGCGTTGGTCCCACACCCCCTTCTAACGGGCCTCAAACGCCGGCCCGTAACGCCCGCTTCTTTGTTTCTATAAAGGTACCTATAGCAACTTTGTGTCCATGTTCAAAAGCAATAAGTGAATATGGTGCACATAATCAGCGAGGTATGGTTAAAGTTAAACTGCTCTACAAAGATTTTTTCTGGATAGAAGACATAATCAAGATGATAGAAGATTGTGCTTCTACACCATTGTATTCAGTTCTAAAAAGACAGGATGAAAAGTATGTGACAGAGCATGCATACGATAATCCTAGATTTGTAGAAGATGTGGTGAGAGAAGTTTACCTTGGTCTAAAAGAAAAAGGGTTTCCATGGTTTAGCGTAGAAGCAGAAACTGATGAGAGTATTCATAATCATAATGCTTATGCGTATACAGAATATTCTGCAATATAAACAGCTGAATTTAAAATAAAAAAAGCACTACAACAAAACGTAGTGCTTTTATTTACGAAAGATTTTTAAATAATTATTATTAAATTGTTTTTAAATTGTTATTAATTAAATGTTTTTAACTTTTGATTAACTTTATAATAAAGCTGCCTAAGTTAGTTGTCAAGTATTTTTTTTATTATTTTTTTTCAATTACAGATTCACGTTCTATAACTTTACCGTATAGAATTTTCTTTCCAAGTTTTACTCTTGGGTCCTGCAATTTTACAACAATACTTTCTGCGGCCATTTGAGCCATTTCATCATAATCAATACTGTAGGTTGTAATTTTAGGAATACCAAAATCTCCGTAAATACCATCATCAAAAGCAACGATAGAAAAATCTTCAGGAATAACATAATCCATACCTTCTAGCTGATGAATAAGCTTATATGCAACTCGACAGTCTGTACAAACAAAAGCTTCCGGTAAATCATCAGGTAAGAATAAACCGATTTCTTCACCATATTCATTTACATTTGGAATAACAAAATCTTCATTCAGCTTTGCACCATTTTTTATAAGTGCCTTATGGTATCCTAAAAAACGGTCCATAATTGTAGTAGAAAAAAGTCTGTTTCCAATGAAACCTATAGATTTATATCCTTTATCAAACAAATACTGAGTAATATTTTCACCAAAATACAGGTTATCACAAAGAATGCTACCGTCTGTTTCATCATCAAAGATGAAAGTCATAGAAATAAATGGAAGTTTAATATTCTTTAACATTTTAAGATAAGAATCTTCCATCTGACCAAGAATAATAAAAGCGTCAATTTTTCGATCTTTTACAAGCTTTGGTTCAAGCATAAGATGTTCAGCTTCATCAGAAATTATTTCAGTAAGACCATAGTAATCTACTTGAAATAATTGAGAAATCAAAGACTGCTGAATTGACATCAGGGAAGGGCTGGCATTTAAGGCTTTTTCTGTAACAAGAATTCCAATGTTTCTGGTAGCTTCTTTAAAAGATGAGCCTTTTTTGTAACCAATTTCTTCTGCCTTTGCAAAAATTTTTTTGCGTAGGTCTTCACTAACGCCCTCTTTCCCCGAAAGAGCTTTAGATACAGACATAACTGTTATTCCAAGTTCGTCTGCAATATCTTTCATAGTTGGTGTACTTTTCATTAACTTTATTATACTAATTAAATTAAGTTAATTCAAATGAATGTAAGGTTGTTTTCAAAACTTTTCTCTTGTAGTATTTATAAATAACAGAATTTTTAGTAGTATATTTATATGACATATTTTTTTGAAACCTATGGCTGTGAAATGAATATTGCAGAATCAGCCTCTGTAGAACAACTTCTTATTTCTCGTGGATGGACAGCTTCTCCTTCTGCTCAAACTGCAGATTTGGCAATTATAAATACTTGTTCAGTTCGTGAGACTGCAGAAAACCGAATTATGGGGCGCTTAGGTTGGTTCAACGGCTTAAAGGCTGTTCGTGAATGTAAAACTGGTGCCAAGACAAAAATGCTGGAAGAAGCAGTTGAATATGTCAAAGACGGACCAAAGCCTCTTACTTTAGTTGTAATGGGCTGTATGGCAGAACGCTTGCTAAAAGATTTCCAGAAAGATTTTCCTTTTGTTGATTATGTTGTAGGAACCTATGCTAAACACTATTTTGGTCAGATTGTAGAAGCAATCGAAGAAGGTCGTAAGCCTTTTGAGGTTGATGATACAGAACAGTACAAATTTGCAACAGTTTCGGCAGAACCTGGAGCCTTCTCTACATTTGTTCCAATTATGCACGGATGTAACAATTTCTGTACTTATTGTATTGTCCCATATGTTCGTGGCCGTGAAATCAGCCGTCCTGTAAATGAAATTATCAATGAACTGGATATTCTTGCAAAAATGAATGTTCGTGAAGTTTGCCTTATTGGTCAGAATGTAAACTCTTATTCTTATGAAGGAACAAACTTTGCAACTCTTCTACAGACAATTGCAGAGCATCTTAGAGAAACCGATTCTCCTATTAAATGGGTACGCTTTATGTCGTCTCATCCAAAAGATTTAAGTGATGATGTTATTGATGTAATTGCAAAAGAAGAAGTTTTATGCCGTCATATTCACCTGCCAGTTCAGCACGGTTCTTCTGCAATTCTTGAAAAAATGAACCGCCGTTATACTCGTGAACATTATCTTGCACTTGTGGAAAGAATTAAAGCTAAGATTCCAGATGTTTCTTTAACAACAGATATTATGATGGGCTTTCCTGGAGAAACTGAAGAAGACGTAGAACTTACATTGGATTTAATGCGTCAGGTAAAATATGAATCTGCTATGATGTACTATTATAATCCTCGTGAAGGAACTCCTGCTGCAAAAATGGAACAGCTTCCTGTAGAAGTTCGTAAAGAGCGTTTGCAGCGAGTTATTGATTTACAGCTGGAGCACACGCATGAACAAATGTCTAAGCGGGTAGGCAAGGAAGTGATGGTTCTTGTAGAAAGCGTAAGCCGTGATGATAAAACAGAACTTTTAGGTCAGACAGAACAACACGAAAAAGTAGCCTTCAAAGCCGATAAAAGT
>JAEDFX010000227.1 GCA_016297805.1 Treponema sp.
TAACAATGAGTTAAACCGCACAGGCCTTGCGCCTGTGTCGGCTTTGAACTTCTTGTTAGGCGATACTATTTCTTATGGTTAGAAAGCCATCCTTTAATATCTTTTTTTGACATTTTTCCTGATGCAATATTTAATCCAAAGTCTATCAAGTCTTGCTGAGAGTACATTAAATCAACGTTATTTAATTTTAAAAATAGCAAAGTTAGATGCACACCAATTCTTTTATTTCCGTCTGCAAAAGGATGATTTTCAATAAGCGAATAGCACAATTGTGCAGCTTTATCTAAAACATCTGGATAAAGTTCATTTCCGCCGAAAGTTTGAAATGGAGCTTTTAATGCAGAATCCAAAAGATTTTCATCTCGGACACCATCCATTCCGCCAGTTTTTGCAATAAGAGAGCTATGAAGTTTTACAACCTGTTCATATTCAAAGAAAATCATTTTGCAAGTTCCTTATAAGCTTCCATATTCTGACTTATAAGGGAGTCGGAAAGTGCAAAAAGTTTTTCATCTGAAACTGTATCGTATTGTGTTTCGTCATCTAAAACGGTGATTACGACTTTTTTACCGTTAAAGCGTTCAAGAGAATAATCATTTGTAAGAACTGTATTTCCTTGTATCGTTCCAATGGTCGCATACATTTTTGCTACCTCCAAATTTTATTATAACATATTTTCAGTTTTTTTTGCAGACTTTTTAAAAATTTGATAATTTTATGTGTTTTCTTCCAAAATAATTAAAAGCTTCTGTTTAAAATCTTCATTTTCTCTAATTTCAAATCTACTTAAATGAGGAAGACCAATTAGCAATGTAGGACGTTTTTGAATAATTATTTTTGAATATTTTATTGTAAAAGTTCCAGATAGTGTCTGTTGTTCAATTTTTCCAGAGTATAAATCTACAATAAAAGAAAACGCAGATTTTTCTTGGTCGTTTCCGCAAGTTAAAATAATTTCTGGTCGAACAATATTCAGAGCATATTCGTGAACGCCCCAACATAAACCTGCAAGTCCAAAATTCAGTGTATCTGCTGATTTTGTTGTTTCAAAAATTAAATTAGTCGCAAAAACATTTCGTAAATCGTAATTCAATATCTTTTCAAAAAGATATTGGTCCCGTAATTGTAAAGGAGCTTTTCCTTTCTCACAATTGTTCCAAGAATCATCAAAGAAAGAATTGTCTGTTTTTAAGGAGAAGTTATTCAAATGGTTTTTAATTGAAATAAAACCTTCACCACCTGGATTTAAACCAAGAAAATAATATTTACCTTTTTTAAGAGTGTCTTTGGAACTATAAATAACTTCACCGTCCTTATTTTCAATAAGCGAAAGTTGTTTATGTGCAAAATCAATAAAATTATCTATGCATTTTTCTGCCATATATTTTCTCATCTTCCGGTGTAAGTTTTTTATTAACAACAGGAGAATATCCGCCTACAAATTGTGCATCTTTAATGCCTCTGCATAAACGGAAACCTCTTCTTTCTTCTGGATCAGAATCTACTTCCTCTAATTTGAAAATTCCTTTTTCCAAATCTGAATCATCGCTGGCCTTTACTATTATTTTGCTTTCTTCTGTAAGTAATTCACCACCATTTTCGTTAGTCCATTCCCATCCTTCTCTTTGAATCATATTTCCATATAATCCAAAGATGGGCAGTCTTGCTTCATCTTTAGTCGGAAGTCTCCAACCATTATTTTCATATCTACATTCAAAGACTTTTCCTGTAATATCAAAATTAGTTGCAGATACAGGCTCACCATTTAAATAATAACAAGGTTCTAAATTATGTTTTTTACTTAAATCATTACAGAATTGAACTGCAAAAGCCCATTTTACACGTATTGGATTCTTAGCCTCTTCAGTTGTGTATTCTTCATCATATAAACCACAATAAACATCTGTCATTGTAAGAAAGTTTTCAATGTGAAAAGCTGCAAAGTTTTCAGATAATAATGGAATCATATTTTCCCCCTTTATTCTTTCTATAATTATTATAGCATGAAAATCTATATCATTGGTGATACAGAGTTGATTTTTTTTAATAAATATTTCAGACTGTAAAAGTAACGTTTTAGTAATGAAATCGATAGGAGTGCAATTATGTTTTCAACAATTGAACTGACTATGCTTCGGAAGGTTGATACAAAACTTCCTGTAAATTTATG
>JAEDFX010000084.1 GCA_016297805.1 Treponema sp.
ATTTCAGCTTCTACCATAAACCTTGGAACCATCAATCTTACCGGGGACAGTTCTCTTACAGCCACAACAATCACCCTTAAAGGTGGTTCAACTGCAGCATCCCCAAACACGTTTACAGGAACTGCAACACACACTTTAACAATCAACGGAAATCTTGAATCTGACGGTTTCTACAATATGGGAGATTCTGTTGCACAATCATCAATCACCCTGAATTCAGAAACATATTCCTACACAAATAATGGAACTACCACCCTCAAAAATATAACCTTTACTGGAAATCTTACAAACAGCGGTACTCTTTCTTTAGAAAACTCAACGGTAAATGGTGATATATCAAACAGCGGTACTCTAACCTCAGAAAACTCAACCGTAAATGGTGATATATCAAACAATGCATCCCACTCATTCACCATTGCCGAAGCGACAACTCTTAACGGAAGTCTCACTAATGCTGGAACTTTCACAATTAATCCTGACAAAACCTTCCGGCTTTCGAAAGACTTCTCAAACTCAGGAACAGCCATACTACTCACAGGTAGCACCTTTGAATTAATAACCACAACTCCCAGCCAGATTACAGGCACAAACATTTTCCATAACTTCACCTGCACCGCCGCTGGAAAAACTATCTCTTTTGAAGCAGGAAATACTCAAACTATAAATGGTAAACTAACTCTTACAGGAACTAGCGGCAATCTGATTTCTCTTCGTTCTACATCAACAGGCTCAAAATGGGAAATCAACTGCACAGGAGCAGCAAACAATCACTCTATTTCCTTTGTTGATGTACAGGATTCAGATAACATTTCTCCAGGCTACAGACTTACAGCCAAAAACTCAACAGATTCAGGAAATAATGTCCGTTGGGATTTTTCTACTGTTACATATACTTGGCTGGGAAATAATACAAACTGGTTCAACGAAGCAAACTGGGATCAAGGTTCAGTGCCAGGCATTGGCGTAAATGTAATCATTCCAACTGTTGCTTCTCCAAATGTCTATCCTATTCTCGAAGAGGATTTACTTACAGATCAATCTGCAAAAGCTTCAATCGGTTCCTCAGGCACTATTACTGTAGAAGCTGGCGCCCAAATAGATTTCGCAGATAAATCACTAACCGCAAATACAATCACCAATAATGGTCGAATCCGCTTAGAGGGCAACCAGACAATCACAGCCGCCAAAATTGAAAATGCACAAAATAGTACCGTTGAATATTATGGCTTATGTTCTGACAATCATATGAATGTAAATTCAGGCTCCTTCAACTACTACAATCTTGAATTCACAAACGGAGCGACTGGAAACATTACTTCTGATATAACTATCGGTGGAAGGACTCTTATAGCAAACGGAACAGGAAACGAGCTAAAACTTACAGGCAACAACACTGTAACTGGCGTGGTAACAGTAGGAACTCAGACTCCATCACCTGTTTCAGCAGGAAATATTGTACTTAATTCAAATACTCTTATTGCAATTGAAGATTCGATTTTTTGTGACAGCCTTACACTCAGTAACGATTTGATTATCGATGCTGATGCTGCTGGTACTCCAAAAGACGTTATCACCACAGGTACAATTTCTGCACAAAACATCGTTTTATATAGAGGACACATAAAAGCTGAACAAAACAGCATATTGTCTGCAACCGGAGATATTCTGATTTTAGGTTCAGAATACAACATTGCAAACCCAGAAAGCGGCAACCCCACAGAATTCCTTTATCAGCAGCAGCGAGGCACACCAACTGCAAATCCATCCTATGTTCGCCCAGACTTCACAGTTGCTGTATCTCGTCCAGATGGAAAACAACTTCCAACCATCACAGGTGGAACAGTTCCATTCTCCGGCTCATACTCCGCATCCTCTGGCAGCTGTTTGAAAGCAGGTAAAAATTTCTATGCCAATGGTACAATCCTTAACTCACAGGATTCTGCCCAGTGGTACATAGACCTGCCAGACATTACAAATTCTTCGAACGGTTTTGCAGAAACAGCATATTCAACAATCAGATATGCTACAATTCGTTGTTACATAAATGGCTCAGCCGACGGTTCTTTTGCCCGCATGCCAGCTTATTACTGTGCAGACAACGGCAATAACATGAACTGGCTCTTTGATAATCTTTTGATTACAGAAGTTCATACTGTACGCGACAACGCAATTCAAATAACCTTTAACAGGCCTATACGAAATCTTCATGGAGAACTTACCCACCCAGATTCCATCAAACGATTATATAACAGTAATGGAAATAATTATGTAAGCTTCCACACTGCTCCGGACTGTACAGATGAAAATAAACTCTCAAATCAGAATATTGCTTCTGGAATTGTTTTCCTTAAAGCTGCTGAATCATGGAACACAGATGCAACAGGTACTTCTGCAGGCACTCCAGATTCAACAGACCGAAAAGGAAATCACAAAGAAATTATTCCTTATCTGGAAGTAAAAAATGTTACAGAAAACAATGCTGCCAGCGGAACTATTCATATTACAGATATCTGGGGTAAAAAAATTGGAAATTACGAAGGCAGCAATCGATTTACAGCTGTTACCGATAGAACAGGACCTGTTCTTTATTCAATAAGAACAGGACAAGAGCTTCATACCCCATACGATAATTCAATTGGTGCAGAAAGTCAGCCATCTTATGATTCTCACAATTTCATTGAATTCCGTTATTCAGAAGAAGTAAACTTTGGTGATTCAACTCTAGCGGGAGCAAGCCCAGAAACTCCAGTGTTTGATAATGAAGATACTTCTGCAAATATTTGGTTGCCTGCAGCAGGCTCTACACTTACAGAAGATTTACCTGATATTGTAAATGTCCGCGTTCACGACAGCTTTGGTGCTCTCACTAATGATGTAACACAAACCAGCAATTTGCATTTTGCAGGTCTGGGAATTGTTCAGAACGGTCAAATTTTCACCGGCTCTAATGGTTCTCCAGATAAATATGTAAACTCACTTTACAGAACAGATAAATTCTCTATAAGACTTTCAATTGCAGGCTATACAACAGGTACAGTACCTGATCGTGCAGGAGCTTTTTATAAAAACTGGCCGGGATACATAGAATCTGCAGTGCAGCCATCAGGAAACTTCCAGATGACATCTACAGTAAACCCTTTTGTGTCAGACTGTGCTCTTGCATTAGACGGAACAACACCAGTTTATAACCTACAGGAGCTGTACGCCGCAGATCAAACTATACCTCAGGTAAATGTTCTTACTTCCACTGGACTTCCATATGAAGACCATAATACATACAGTAAATGGGACATTTCCGAGCCAGTATTTGCACCATTCCGTCTTGATACAAAAACTGCATGGGGAACAAAGGATTATTACGAAGCTGTAGGAAATAAATCAGGTTCAGGCTCCACTCTGGATAAAATTGAATTCCATTTCTTTGATAATACACCGACCTACACCTCCTCCGACACTGCCGCATGGCTTACCGAAAAAGGATGGGTTCAGAACACTACAGAAGGTTCTGCTACCCTTTATGATGCCTCATACACATATAGTGCCGATATTATTGGTGGTTCAAGACAGTTCTCCACAGATGAAGCATATAGAACCTCAGGTGGAATCAGATATTCAACTATAACCTCTGCAGCTCCTGCTTTCAAATATATAGACAGTCAGTCAGTTAATGCCGTTCCTACAAAGGATTTTATATCCGGAACAGCTGGCGTTTATATTGGGGCAAAAGCTTCTTTGTTTACAGGTTATGCAGCAACCAGACATTCTCCAAATAATCCAGATGATTTATATTTCGGTTTAGGACTTTCGGAAACTGATATTCCTATAAGTAAATCCTTTACAATCTCCTATGATGACTCCAAGGCCTATGTTACAGACTTGGCAGGAAACCGTCTTCGTTCAGCTACAATTAAAACAATCGACCGAACTCCACCTTCTTTTGATATAGTAATCAGTCCTGTTAATCAAAAAGAAATTTACATGGTATTTGTAAAAAATGTTGTCACAAATTCTGCGGATATCCGCTACATAGATAACGATGGAAATGTAATCTCCATTACAGAAAACTTTGATAATCTTATCTCAAAATGTTTTGATATTATTTCAATTAATTCTGATGGAGAAGGTGAAGTCAGTGAAACACATCATATTGATTACTCAGTTCCTGCAAAAATTGAACACATTACAAGCCAAACAAATAAGGAAGAGTTCACATCTATAAAAATTACACTTCAGGAGCCTGTTACTCTAGAAGCTATAGAAAACATGTACCTTAGAATCATTTCTCCAGAAGGTTATGAAGAATTCTCCCGTGACCCTGTCACTTCAATTAATGATACTCGTGTAACCTTCATTCAGGATAAGCTGGGAAATTATATTCAGATGTATGATATTCACGCACTTTCCGACTTTGCAGTAAGTTCTATTAATACTCTTTATGCTTATGATGCAGACATGACCTATGATGGTGAAAATATCATGAATGGATTATATGAAGAAGGCAGTTGGGCTGTTCACGATTGGAATGAGGATCAGCAGAACTATGGTACACTTCCAGCAAATCATCCTTTTGGAATTGTTGCTGATGTAGAAAATGGAACTGGTTTAACTGATTGTATTCCAGCTGGTGTACGAATTTTCCTTTCTGCAAATCCAGATTCAGACTCTATCTCAAGTCAATATAATTCCGATTTGAATCAGCAGCTGCGAATCTGGCTTCCAGAAGTTACAAACGGATTATTTCCTTCAATTTCCTTGAAAAATAACTCCGTTGATAATTATGTACAAATTGACTCAACCTTATTAAATAAAGACGAATCACCGTTCCGTATACATTTTGAAATTCCAAAAGAAATTTCAGAAGCCTGGGGAGCTAATCAACAAATCAGTTTTATGTATGGATTATTAAATAAAGATGGTTCTCCTTTCAGAATATATCCATCTCCATATCATAACGCTGAAACTGGAAAATATGATTTATCACAGTCTGTGGCCTTACCTCTATATGCCTTTAGATTGAAAGACCCATCTGATATTACTTCAATTGATTTATGGTCTTTCAAAACTCGTTCTATTACAGAACAGCGTGGTGGTGTAACAATTCTGAACAACGTTATTAATGCTACAAATGGCGAAAAAACAGTTGTAAAAGTAAACATGCCTACAGCAGGTAAACTTAATGTTATGGTTATGACTCTCGATGGGAATATCATCACATATTTGAATCATGGAGAAACTCAAGCCGGTGAACATTACTACTCCTGGGACGGCAAGAACAATAAAAAAGGCATTGTTGCCCGTGGAATGTATTTTATCCGTGTAGTTGGCAATGGTCTGGATGAAACCCGAAAAGTAATGGTAGTTAAATAAATTGATTTTTGTTATACTCTCAGCGTGTATTTCAATGGAACTGTGTGAAAATCACAGACTGAATGCGCAACGGTAAGTCTTGGGATTCAGAAATTCTAACACGTCACTGAAGATTATCTTTGGGAAGACTGAATTTCTCTGCAACTGCAGCCCGAACAAGTCCGGAAACTTTGGTACACGTTGACTCATAAAGAGTCAGGTTCGTCGTATGGCAGAACTAATCTATTATTTTGGGAATTGCGCAGTCTCGATTCCCGGAGAAAAATAATGAAAAACATTCGTTATTCTCGTTTATTTGCTATCGCACTGGTAGCATTGTCATTATTGGCTTTTGGTTGTAAACAGCCAGAAGATTCTACTTACACTTCATTACAGGGAACTTGGGTTGAAGCTGGTTCTTCGGGTAATACTTATTACAAAATTGAAGGTTCAACTTTCAAAAACTACGGTGATACCTATACCTCATATGAAGGTGAAGATCTTGAAATTGAAAAAATTTCAGACACAGCAGGTACAATCTTCATTAAATATACAGTTTCTATGAATGCTGATTATACATATTCAGCTACTGCTCCAGATGTTGGTAAATGGTATGCAATCAGCTATAAAAATCTTACAGATAATTCTGTATCACTTTCTGGTGCTTACGGTAACCTTACTTCCACAGACACTTTAGAAGAAGCAAAAAAAGAATTCACAATCGAAAACGGCTACTTCGCCTATTATTCAGAATGTAAAAAGGCCGAATAACAATTGATTCAGACTTTCAGGGTGAAGGGAAAAATTCTTCTCTTCACCTTTATTTTATCAACATCCCTACTATACTCACAAGAAATCAAACTTCCTCAGGTTGTAACCTACATTCCTACCCCACTTGAAAACAAAATTACATACACGGAGGAAGAAATTCAGCAGAAAAATCTGCAGGACTTGCCTCAATTATTACAAACCGCAGGCATTCAACTTCTTTCCTACGGTCCCTACGGACTTGAACAAAAGCCTTCTATCCGTGGTTTTACAGATGAAACTGTTCGTGTTCTCATTGACGGTATCTGTGTAAACAATCCTCAGACAGGAACCTTTGAATTTTCCACAATAAACCTTAATTCCATTGAAAAAATTGAAATAACAAAAGGTGGATTTACAGAAGGCACAGATGATGAAGATGCTGTGGGCGGTGTAATATACATCACTACAAAAAAACAGGTAATTAAATCAACTTTATCAACAAACACTGATATAACAACATATTTCAAGCTGGAAACACCTGTTGATACAGTTTCACAATCAATTAACTTTTCAACACCTATAACAGACAGACTTTTTTTAAATACTAATGCAAAGGCTACCTTCGCCCAAAATAATTTCCGTGAAAATCCAGCAGATGTCCACGACGCCCAGTCTAACCTTCAGCTAACAGATTATTTTGGAAACGGAAATTCAATCACCCTATCGGACATTTTCTATGCCGGTTACAAAAAAATACCTGGTCCTCTTTATTCTCGGAATAATGGTACCCAAAAAGATTATAACAACAATCTTTCTTTAAGCCTGTTCACACCAGCTCTTTCTCCTTTTTTCACCTTAAAAAACTCTCTTTTCTGGCTTTCAAATACCCGCTTTTATTCAGATCAAGCTGAAAATAGTCACCATTATATAAACAGCTTAAAATATAACTTAACAGTTGATTTTCTTTCCTTTAAGAATATTAAAGAAATTGCAGGCTTTACTTTAGATTACACCAATCTGGATTCCTCTAATGATGGTAAGCATAATCAATTTTCCGGGGTTTTAAAAGAAACTACAAAAATCACACTTTCTCCAATTTTTTCTTTAAGCATACCAATCGCCATTAAATTCATGAGTTCAAATACAGGTTTTACGCCAAAAGCTGCAATCTCAGTAAACCTTGAACCTATCAATATCACGCTTTCTGCCTACAGAATGCTTCAATTCCCTACCATGGATGATTTATACTGGCAAGGTATAGGCTATCACGGAAATCCCGAGTTAACACCTGAAGATGGCCTAGGCACAGATTTTTCTGTCAGTCTTAAGAAAACAAATTTTTACATTTCTTCCACAATATTTGCTAATTATTATCAGAATAAAATACAATGGGCATCCAATGAAAATAACATCTGGATGCCTCAGAATCTGGCCAGTGCTTTTTATTTAGGTGTAGATTTTTCTTCTAGTATTTCTCTATTTAGTAATATGTTATGTTTTGAATTTCAAGGTGAATATCTTTACACAAGACTACTTGATAAATCTAATGAAATGACATACGGAAAAAAAATTATGTGGACACCAGATTTTACTGCAAGTCTTACTACAACACTTAATCTGGATTTCTTAAGATTGATACTTACTGCTAATTACACTGGTAAAAGATATATTTCTAACTTAAATCTTTCATATCTTAAACCATATATTCTTCTTAATATTTCTACTGAATTTACAAAAACAAAATATGTTTATCCTTATATATCAATCAACAATCTTTTAAATACAAAATATCAATCTATTGATAATTATCCTATGCCCGAAATTTCCATAACACTTGGAATTAAATCCAAAATAACCTATAATAAGTAGATATGGCAGAAGAAAACCGCCTTCATACTAGATATGAAGAAATCGGAAGAATTTCCGCACCTGAGATTTGTGTATTACCAGGAGTCCTTGATGATATCAGCGCCTCTGGATGCAAAATACATTACTCATTTCCTGTTGTCGTAGATTTAGATAATGAATACGATATAAAGATTTCACCACTACATCATGGTGATCAACTTCCACTAAACTTAATATGTATTCCACAGTGGACAAAAGAACAGGAAGGTAATACTTATATTGGAATGAAGATTCAGTATTCTCCTGATGCAAACCGTTTATCTTCCTTAATAAAATATTTAGAAGAATTGTCAAAAGATCAGCTTCCAGACATTATTTAACATTATGAAAATCGCATTTCTAGCATTCCCAGAACAAACAGAATTACTACTCTCAGAAATAAAGAATCGTTTTAATTTAAACATTAAACCAACCGCACGATACGGTGATCTTATTTATTATGAAGAATTTCCAGAAAATATGATTCCTTATTGGGCACGCACAGTTATGCTTTATCCTTTTTTTCAGAGTTTTAACACTATCGGAGAAGCCGCTTCTGCATTAAAAAAGATTCAGAGAAACTGGGCACCATATCAATATACATGTTTCCGCCGAGCTCAACTTATTCAAGAAAAACTTCCTTATATAAATCTAAAAGACAGAAAATTTCCTACAAATATACCGCAAAGTCCAATCGGTCTTTACACACTAATTGATGAACACAATATGATTGCCAGTGCAGAAACAACAAGCTATATTCCTGCAGGAACTATTCGTTTCATCGAAGATCATGAAAATCCACCAAGCAGGGCATATTTGAAAATTCAAGAAAGCCTTACAATGGCAAAACTGTTGAATGGAACAGAACTTCCTCATCAAGGCCAGCGTTGCTTTGAAGCCGGTGCATGTCCTGGAGGCTGGACATGGGTTTTAGTAAATCTTGGTGCCGAAGTATACGCCGTAGATCGTGCTGAACTGGCTCCTGAACTTATGAGTAATCCACTTGTAAAGTTTCAGGCTCATGATGCATTCACACTAAAACCTGAAGAAATTGGCCCAATTGACTGGCTTTTTTCAGATGTAATCTGTTATCCAGAACGACTTCTACAATGGATAAACATGTGGCTTGATTATAACCCATCCCTAAACATGATTTGTACAATCAAAATGCAAGGCGAAATAGACTGGCCATTAATACAACAATTTGCCGATATACCTAACAGTAAAATTGTTCATTTAAATTACAACAAACACGAACTAACCTGGATTCACACAAAATAATTCATATTTTCATATTGAAAGACATCCATACCCATTTTTAATCTCTTATACATCGTATACAGTCATATCAGTCATTACTGTATACATTTAAAATTCGATACACTCATGTCAGTCATTAGTGTATACATTTAAGACCCGATACACTCATGTCAGACTTTGATGTATACATTTAAGACCCGATACACTCATGTCTGACTTTGATGTATACATTTAAAACTCTGTTAAAACTCCAAATTCTTTCGTTTACTGTACAACTTTAAATTAACTTTATTTGTAGATTTTTTTTCTTATTTTTATTATATTTATATTAGCAATAGAGGAGAGACTATATGCAAGATTTTATTTCAACAAGGGAAGCCTACTACAAGGCAGTAGACAACACAGATTATCCACAGGAACAGAAGAAGTATATTAAGAAACTAATTTCTAACTGTGCAAATCAAACAGAGATTTTCCAACTAACTCTGTTCTATCTCTATAATTGTCAGACAGCTTAGGTCCTTGCAACATTCAAAAAAGTATT
>JAEDFX010000228.1 GCA_016297805.1 Treponema sp.
TAAGCTAAATCCACGTTTTTGCAAAAAAATCAGGAGACACAACATATTGTCTAATGATCATTTCATTATTTACATAATCAAAATCAACAGATAGTATATTCAATACTTTATTATTTAAGAACCCTTCTGATAAAGGTTTCTCGTCTTTTAAAACATCACGAACTACAGCAATATAAGCATGAAAAGATTCATTTTCTTTAGTTTCTGTGCTTTCATCAATTGTGATATTTTTTAACTTATCATTTTTAGTATTATATTTGGGAAAATTAGAAAAGAAATTCTTAAAGCTTCCGTTAGTTGAATATTCTTTTTTTGCATCTTTTTCTATTTCTGAACTTTTAAGATTATAGTGTTCTGATGTTAACCGTTCGCTATGCTCAGTTGTTTGCTTATTTTCAATATTGATAGTATTAGTTGTTGGTATTACCAGAATATTATCTTCTGTTAAAAATGATAAGCCATCTAATGCCGCTTTTGTAATAACTTTATTGCTACCTTGCTCATAAGAATTGGATATTTCTTTTTTGAGATTATCAGAAAATGGCAAAGTTGGTATTATAGAATTTAAGGCACTCCTATTTGAGTCTTCAATATTGACTTTCTTTCCATTTTCATCAACATCAGAACTATCATAGCTTATCATAAATAAGTTGCTGTCTACATCAGCTGTAAGTTTTATTATTTTTCTTTTAGGAGAAACAACTTTAGCATTAATATATAATAATCTACCATTATTTATATTTGTTTTTTTATTTGCAATAATTCCAATCTCGTCCCAAACTTCATTAGAAAAAGAACTTGCATCTATCTTAGATGTTGTAGTTTCATAAGAACTTTGAGCATAAATGAAAGAAGTTTTTGAGTTTTCCTTAGCTACTCCAATATTGTTCCATTCTTCGCTTGATTCTAAAGAATAATCGACAGGGGTGACTTTGGATATATTTTCAACATCTTCTTTTGAAAAATTCAAATTATAAATTTCTATAGTTTTTTTTGAAAATAATTCATAATTTTTATGGAATTTTATGAAAAGATTAAAATTTGTATCATATTTCTTAACAGTTTCAAATATTTCGGTTGCAGGTTTAGCTATTAAATTTTCTGGAAGATCTTTTGTCTCATTATCAAGGCTTTGCCTTAAAGCATAAATATATTGTTTTTTATACTCTGAAGCCCATTGATAACGGGCATCATTGGAGAATACCATTAGGAACTGTTTTTTTATTGTTTCGATTTCCATAAAACTCCTCACATTTTATATATATTACACCTCAATTTCTCCATTCATCAATTTTGGTAACAAGGTATCCCTTATAATTTGTAGTCTATCATTTTCTTCACTTCTATTATAGATGTCGGCATCTAATGAAGCGACAATTTGTTCAAACTAACTCATTTTTGGCTGGAATTATTATTTCCATATTATTCAAAGCATCTCGATTTATGCAGCCAAAGACTGTGCCTTCACCGTTGAATACATCTAACTGTGGACGTAGAGAGACAACAGTATAATGAACAAATGATTGGTGTTCATCTTTTGAATGAATTGCAGCGAGTCCACGACCTATACAGCAATCTTCATTTGCAATATTTGTATCACCAACTGGGGCGCGGACGCTCATTAGGGTGTCAAACTTTTTGGCCATTCGTTTGGGTTCTGTTGTAAAAAGACGTCTTGTTGGGAATCTTGTTCCGGATTCTGCACGACCTTGATAAAAGACTGTTCCTATTCCATTTTCGTTATAGCTTTTTCCATCTGGGGATTGTCCCATTGTGATTTCTGCTATGTCTGACAATTTTCCCACTTTCCACCCCTCGGGCATTTTGCCGTCGAAGGGTTCGAAGTCTACAAACCAGTTTTTGAAGAGGGGCCCAGCTTGCTGTTCGAGGTTGGTGTTTATTTTTTTGTTCAGTTCGATTTTATCGTCGAGGGATGTGAGGATCCGTGCGATTTTTTGCTAGGTGGGGAGAGGGGAAGCTTGATGATTGTATCAGCTATAGTATTTGTTGAAATATTTGCTTGACTTGCACTACCTGTAGCTTTGGAAGCTAGGGCATAAAAGTTTTCCCATTGTCGAAAATAATAGTACAGAAATTTATTATCAATTCTTTCTGATTTTTTTATTTTACAGGTTCGTTGATTTAACAAAGCATTTTCATCGCTTCTAT
>JAEDFX010000229.1 GCA_016297805.1 Treponema sp.
ATGATACTTATTTTTCTAGTGATGAATTCCCAACTGTAGATAATATTATGGCTGAGGAATTAAAATTAGGTTCTCATATAAAGAATGAAAATAAATCAGACTCTAAAGAAATAAATTTTACAGTTTTTGATTTAAACAAACTTCCAGAAAATGAGAATGTAGAAGCAGTATCTGAATTACTGTCAGATATAGAAGAGCTTGTAGAAGAAATACCAGCAGTTCAACCATATTATTCTATGACAAGCTTTGCAGAGAATCTTCAGACCGATGCTCCAGTTCTAGAATCTGCAGAAGTAGAAGATGGTGCAATTATTGAAGCTAATGGTGTTTATACCATATCAGATGAACTGGAACTTAAAGATGTAGAACAAAATCAGGATTTTAAGGCTCTTGTAGATTCTGTTTTGTAATTCAATATATTCAATCTTTTTCCTATTTGTATTATAATTTTTTCCATGCAAATTCAACTTAATAATTTAGTTAGATCTTACGTTTCTGCAGATGGTATTTCTAAGGTTACTGCAGTAAACGGTGTTTCATTAACCATTCCTTCAAATCAGATTTTTGGCATTATTGGAAAGAGTGGTGCAGGTAAATCATCACTTGTGCGTTTAATCAGTATGATGGAACATCCTGATTCAGGTGAAGTTTTATATGATGGCGAACGAGTAGATAACCTTGATGAAAATGAACTTGTTTTGCGTCGTCGCCGTATTGGTATGATTTTCCAGAATTTCAATCTGTTCAGTTCCCGTTCTGCCGGTGAAAATATTGCTTATCCAATGGAAATCTGTGGAGTTCCAAAAGCTCAGATTGAAAAGCGTGTAAATGAGCTTCTTGAAATTGTAGAGCTTTCAGATCGTAAAGATGCACGAATCAGTACTCTTTCTGGTGGTCAGAAACAGCGTATTGCAATTGCACGTGCCCTTGCTAATAATCCAGATATTCTTTTCTGTGATGAAGCTACATCGGCTTTGGATCCTCAGACAACTACATCGATTTTAAATCTTATCCGTAAAATTCAGTCTCAGATGAATCTTACAGTTGTAATGATTACACACCAGATGGAAGTTGTTAGAGATGCTTGCTCTCAGGTTGCTGTTATTAATGAAGGTAAGCTTGTAGAAGTTGGTTCTGTAAATGACATTTTCTTGAATCCTAAAAGTCCTGTTACAAAGGATTTTATTTCCCATATTGGCTCTTCTGAAAATAAGACAGAGAATGTAGTTCGCTGGTCTGCAGAAGGTGGTGAATATGAATTAAGCTTCCCAACAGAACAGCAGGGAGCTCCAGTTCTTAGCCAGATTGCAAAGAAATTTGATGTAGAATTTAATATTCGTGCAGCAGGTGTGCAGAATCTTACAGAAGGTACTGTAGGTAAGATGATTGTTGATTTTACTGGTGCGGAAGTTGATAAAGCTTTGGAATATCTTGCTGAACAGAAAATTATTGTAAAAAAGGTAGGTGCATAATATGAGTCAGGAAGTTGTAAAATATTTATCTGTAATTGGAACTGCAACCTGGCAGACACTGGTAATGGTTCTTTTCTCAACTATATTCAGTTTGATTATTGGTATTCCTCTTGGAATTCTTTTATGTACAACAGACCCTGCCAGTGGTTTGAAACCTCAGAAGGCCTTGAATCAGGTTCTTTCTATAGTGATTAACATTCTTCGTGCTATTCCATTTGTAATTCTTGTAATTTTATTATTTCCTTTTACAAGATTTGTAGTGCATACAGCAATTGGAACCAGAGCTTCTATTGTTCCATTAACAATTGCAGCTGCTCCATTTGTTGCCCGTGTAATCGAATCAAGTCTTAAGGAAGTTGATCCTGGTGTTATTCAGGCTGCCCGTTCTATGGGTTCTACAAATAAACAGATTATCTTTAAGGTGCTGGTTCCAGAAGCAATGCCTTCAATTGTAAGTGGTGTAACTTTGACTATTATCAATTTGATTGGTTATTCTGCAATGGCTGGTACTGTAGGTGGCGGTGGACTTGGAGACGTGGCTATCCGTTATGGTTATCAGAGATACCGTGTTGAATATATGCTAGGCTCTGTTGCTATTATCTTGATTCTTGTAGAAATAATTCAGGTAATCGGAACTCATCTTTCAAATAAAATGCAGGCTAACAGATAATTTGTAGGATTAATTAAT
>JAEDFX010000085.1 GCA_016297805.1 Treponema sp.
AGTCTGACATCACTGTATCATTGTGCCATCTGGATCATTTATGTCAGTCTTTAAAACCTAATATTTCATCATTTTCTCTTGACCCTTCCGCTTATTTCACTACAATTTCCCCATGAACCTTAAACACAAACCATTAAAAATCTTTTTCAGTTATTACAAACCTCATTTAAAACTTTTTATTGCAGATATGCTTTGTGCAGTTACAATCGCTGTCATAGATGTGGCTTTTCCAATGTTCAGCCGCTATGCCCTGAATGAACTAATTCCAAATCACAACCTGCAGATGTTTATAAAGCTTATTATGATTCTTCTGGCAGGCTACGGACTTCGATGGCTTTGCAACTGGTTTGTCATTTACTGGGGCCATACCTTTGGCGTTCGTGTTGAGCAGGATATGCGCCGTGATGTTTTTGATCATTTGGAAAAACTACCCTTCAATTTTTTCGACACAAACCGCACCGGTAAAATTATGGCTCGCGCCACTACAGACCTTTTTGACATTACAGAACTTGCCCACCACGGCCCGGAAGATTTTTCCATCGCTATTCTTACAATTTTTGGTTCTTTCTTCTTCCTTTTGAAAATCCGATGGGAACTGGCAGTAATTGTTATAGTTGCCCTTCCAATTATGCTGGGCATTGTTATTGGTTCCCGCCGTGCCTTTGCCAAAACCTCTAAACGAATAAAGGAAACAACCGCCGAAATTAATGCCAGCCTTGAATCCAGCATTTCTGGAATCCGCGTTACAAAAGGTTTTGCCAACGAAGATTTTGAACGCCAGCGTTTCGCAGAATCAAACGTTAAATACAGTGAAGCAAAAACAAAACGATTTAAGTTGATGTCTACCTTCACAGCAAATATCGAACTTTGTAACAATTTGTTGAGCCTTATTACCCTTGCCACCGGGGGCTTTTTTATCATGAAAGGCAAAATGACAATTGCTGACCTGGTAGCTGCAAATCTATTTATTGCCAGTTTTACTTCTCCAATCAAAAAGCTTACTAACTTTGTAGAACAGTTTGCTACAGGTATGGCCGGATTTGAACGTTTCCTTGAACTTATGCGCCAGACACCGGAAGCAGAAGATGCACCGGATGCAGTAGAAATTCTTGCAGCCCGCGGAAACATCACTTTTAAAAATGTTGATTTTTCTTATACTGCCGATTTCCCAGTATTGCAGAATGTAAATATGACCGTTGGTGCAGGCGAAAAATTTGCTCTTGTTGGATCAAGCGGCGGCGGAAAATCTACCATCTGTAACCTTATTCCGCGTTTCTATGAAATTAACAGTGGCTCCATCAGCCTGGACGGAATTGATATCCGTAAAATCAAAATGCATTCTCTCCGCAGTCAGATTGGAATTGTTCAGCAGGATGTTTTTCTTTTTGCCGGAACAGTTCGAGAAAACATTGCCTACGGTAAACCAAATGCTAGTGATGAAGAAATTGAGCTTGCTGCCCGACGTGCCGAAATCCATGATGACATTATGAAAATGACAAACGGATACGACACCATTGTTGGTGAAAGGGGAATTAAACTTAGCGGTGGACAAAAACAGCGAGTCAGCATTGCCAGATGTTTCTTAAAAAATCCGCCAATTTTGATTTTGGATGAAGCAACTTCCGCTCTAGATACCGCCACTGAAATCAAAATTCAGCATGCTTTCGACGAACTTTCAAAGGGGCGCACAACGCTTGTTATTGCACACCGTCTGTCTACAATTAAAAATGCCGACAAAATTGCGGTCGTTGATGATAAGGGAATTGCAGAACTTGGTACCCACGAAGAATTAATGAAAAAAAGGGGCGAATATTTTGCTCTGAGAATGGCTCAGGAAAGTCTTTAAATTTCTTTTTCGAAAATTGTAAGACCGTTTAAGCTGGAGATTTTTGAATCTTTAATGATTTCTACAGCTTTATCATAATCTGAGCATAGAATGTACAATTTTGTGGCAACTACACTGGTCATTGTACCTGTCAGTCCGCCATAAATATTGTTCATATGTTCGCCTTCCACATGAGAAGGAATACCATCTGCATGCAAAAGACTTCTAAGCAGCATACAATCCTGTAAAGAGGCAAGGCTCAACAGAAGCTGTGATTTTTCACCCTTTTCTGTGCAGGCAAAAAACTCTTTTTCAAAATCAGGCTCTTCCTGACCTTCTGCCAGACTGGCGGTAAAAAGCTCATCCTTTGCGGATTTTCTTGCATTTCTTATAAACAGAAGAACTATTACCATTACAACAAAAAAAGCTACTAAAGGTACCATAAAATCCCTCCTATAAAAACTTCTTTACAATTTCGTCAAAATTATCATCAAAAGTACCACGAATAAATGGACGAGCTACGATCACCTGGTCTGCACCGTAGTACACCGCAGTCTGCACATCCTGCTTGCAACGCACCCCGCCATCAACCCAAATCTGACCGCAATAATTTTTCAATTCCCTAGCATAATTTGCCAGAAACTCACCAGAACTACCGACTTCAGTTTCCACACGACCACCATGGTTAGAAATGTAAACAACATCCGGACGAACTTCCTTCACCAGCTCCACATCAGCCGCTGTAAAAACACCCTTAATCACAAAAGGCAAGCCTGTATGCCGACGAAATTCCTCCAGTTGACCGGCAGTTTTCCGTTCCAGATTCACAAGGTTTCTCATAGTAAGAATATTGTAGGAATCAATATCAATACCTATATATTCAGCGTAAGGCTTTACCCATTCAATACGTTCAAAAAGCTTTTCCTGAGGGTATGGTTTTAGGAAAAATGCAGCCTTTTTTCCAAGCTGTTTTACTGCCGCAACACCAAACTTCAACTTTTCATCAGGGCAGCCATCCCCAACACAAAGGCCAATTCCAGCCCCGGCAACATTACTCAAATAAGGAAGATAAAAATCACCTTCATTATAATAACCAATATTTTCCTGTGCTCCAGTTACAGGACCACATCGCAGCATTTTTGGAGTAATTTTAATTTTACAGATTTCTTTGACGTGACCTTCAGCTTCAGCCTGAACAAACAGATTTTTCCAAGCCTTATAATTCAACTGAAAATTTTTGCCTTCATACACACCACCAAGACCAGGCAACATTCCAGGACATCCCATGCCGTTACACACAGCACATCGATGACACTTCAGTTCCCCTTTAGCAGCCCCCACCACTTTATCAGACAACTTAGTCTCCAAAACAAATGCCTAAATCACGACCAGTTTTAAGCATTACATCATCCATAGGAATAGCTTTCACAACCCCGGCAACCACATTCAAAGGTGTAGCCACAATCTGACCCCCCTTCACTGCAACAAGATTTCCAAACTGCTTGTTAGCCAGAAAATCTGCCGCAGCATTACCAAGCTTTGTAGCCAGCAGCATATCATAAGGAGCAGGATTTCCACCCCTCTGAGTATAACCCAAAACAGAAGTTCTAGTTTCAATTCCAGTTTCGGCTTCAATTTCCTTTGCAACACGGAAACCAACCGACTGAGCCATTCCTTCCCGAACCTTTTTAAATTCCTTCTTAGAAAGCTTACCTTCTGCCACATCAAGGGCACCTTCCGAACAGGCAACAATAAAACTGTTCTGACCGGCAGCCTTCTTGGCCTTCAGATATTTACCGATTTTTTTAATGTCATAAGGAATTTCTGGAAGCAAAATAACATCAGCATTACCTGCAATTCCAGAATAAAGACCAAGCCATCCAACCTTGTGGCCCATAATCTCCACAACCATACAACGACTGTGGCTTCTGGCAGTCGTACGGATAGATTCAATGCCCGCAGTAGCAACATCAATTGCAGTGTGGAAACCAAAAGTTTCGTCAGTTCCAACAATATCGTTATCGATTGTCTTAGGCATACCAATCACATTAAAACCAGCTTCAGCCAAAAGCGAAGCAGTAGTATTAGTACCATTTCCACCAAGACAAACCAGCGCATCCATCTTATTTTTCTTAAAAGTTTCCTTAATAGCCTCAACAGGCAGCAACCCAGTTTTAGGATCTGGCACAGGATTCTTAAAAGGCTTTACACGTGAAGTTCCTAAAATAGTTCCACCCTGAGAAATAAGAGGGTCAAGGTCGATTTCGTCCATCTTAAAAGTGTCGTTATCAATCAACCCGCGGTACCCATTACGAACACCAATAAATTTCATTCCATAATTATTCTTACCAGAAATACAAAGTGCACGTATTGCCGCATTAAGCCCTGGAGCATCGCCCCCCGAAGTCAAAATTCCTACTGTTTTAATATTTGAAGCTTTCATAAAGTTGATTATACTATGTCAAAGAGAGAAAATAAAGAAGGGAGGAGCCCCTCCCTCGCTGCAAAGCCCTTCCGCAAGATAAACTTGCTCCAGGCCTTTTCCGCTACCCACCCAGCGGGGCAAAATCAAACACCGGAACAGCCCCGCAACACCCCAAAATTAACCCAAAACACAGTTTCTAACAACTTTACATACAAAAGTGGTAAATTTTAACAAAATGTATGTAATTCCGTCTCCCCAAAACATAATTTCAACCCCATTTTCCCAAATTTATATACATTTTTGGCATTTTCTAAAACTCTGTATGTAATTTTCACTCATCTGCAACTCGCACTCAGTTACACCTTTAGTTCTTTACATACATTTTTAGAAATTTTTTCAATCATGTATGTAAAAATTCTGCCTTTCAAATAGTTCAAAAATAAATTTTCAAATAAATTACATACAATTCTCTAAATTCTTACACTTCTGTATGTAATCCTTAAAATTTCCAATCTGATTTTTCTCTCCATCTCATTTTTCTTACATACATTTCTATCCGTTTTCATTCAATAATATGTAAAAACACATATTTTATTCCACCTACCCAATCAAACAACCCCAGGCAATTTTTTCAATCACTTTAGAATTCAGAGGGCAATCTCGTGTTTCCATAGTGAATATCATATTTTTCCCAGAGAACCAGCCGTTTTTTGCATACAAATTTTGTTTTTCCACAGCCCTCTGAACATATTCCTCATCATCCATCATTCCAAAATGTTCCCAGGCAAACTCCTCTTTAGTATGAACATTCAAACAATAAAAATCTGGATGCAAAACAAAACCTTCACGCATTTTCAAAGGATATTCATATCTAAAAGGAATCTGCATTCTAGTTAAAGTCTCAGCAATAATTATTTCAGATTTTGAACGTACCCTAAGACCTGTCGAAGTATAAAACTCCGCAGATTCATTTTCAAAAATCTTCTGCTGATATTGAACCTGTTTCCATCGCTCTGCATATTTTTTTTCATCAAAAACAAGAGGTTCTAACAGTTCCTGCCTGGTTTTACATGCCCGGGAAAAAGGAACCTGTAAATCATTTTTCTTAAGTTTTACAAGAAATTTTCTTGTTCCGCAAAGTTGTTTTTCCATCCTGGAAAGCATTTTTTTGTTGTACTCTGCCTGAGCAAGTTTTTTGCAAAATGACAGATTCTTTTTGGAAATATAAGAAGTGGCGCCACCATTCACATGGTAATATTGAGTAGTCCCTTTATTATGAACAATTCGTAAACTACCCTGTGGTGCCCCTTTCAACTCTTGCTTAGATTTACTTATAAAACCTTCCAACTGCAATTTGTATTCATTAAGCACTTCGACAATATTCATTTTTTTCCTCCTATAATAATATTGCCTCGGTTTATGTTTTTTTACACATTTTTTGAAAAAAAATGGAAAATGTATGTAATCTTTTCTCTAATTAACCTCTTACCCAATAGTCTTACAGCATTTTTTTATTTTTTTTACTTTCTATATGTAAATTTTACTCAATCTGTTTTCAAAACAATATTCAAAATAAATAATTTACATACATTTTTAATATTTTTTGAGCTTTTGTATGTAATAACTAGATTTATGAAATCAATTCTCAAAAATTTTACATACAATTTCGCCAAAAACACACATTTTGTATGTCTCAAAAGTATATTTAAACATAAAAAAAGGCATACCCACCTGGAGCATGCCCATAAGATTTTATTTTAAAATATAATTATTGCTTTGTGTAGTACTTCTTTAGTTTGTTCTGTAATTTTTAATTCGTATCCCTTTCTGTATATCAAGTGTTGGTTTCATCTGAGCTTCTGTTTGTTCTCTAAATGTTTTCTGTGTTGCTGCATCATAAGGACAGCCTCCTCCAAAAGCACTGCAAATGAATGAATAATTTTTTTCATATTATCGCGGAATATGTCTAGTCTGGCTTTAACCATAACTGCAGTAAAAAATTTCCCTAAACAACCATTTTCCACTGCCGATAATGGAACTATGAAAACATCGAATAAATCTAGCATTATCACAGGCGCCGTTTTACTTGCAATGGCGGCCTTATTCTCAATCAGTTTGATTTTACAGCCTTTGGATTTTGGCACTGCCGGTCCTGGACACGATAACTTTTTCTACATTTTGGGAAATATGCTTTATTCCGTTTATGGATTTTCCAGCATTTTAATTCCAGCATTCCTGTTAGTTGCCGGACTTTCCTGCTTTGCAACAAAATGGACAGCACGCAAAACAATGCGCCTTCTTACAGCCCTAATCCCATTTTTCACCTGTGTTATAACAGAGAACATCTGCCGTTCTATTATTGCACTGGGACATGGCTCATTTTCTGCCCTCAAAATTATAATCGCAATTGTAACAGGCCTTATGTTAATAGTAATTGAATATCTTGGAATTGGTATTCTTGCTGATAAAATTAACAGTGGCACATTTAAAAAAGGAACCACAAACCCATTTACAAAACTTTCAAAAGTAAGAGTTCCTTCAACATCGAAAAAAGAACAGTCAGAAAAAGACCCCCAAAATTCCTCAGAAAACCCTGATGACGAACTTGATATCGCAGAGAACACAACAGTATTTGATGAAGCCCTTGCTCAAGTTGAACCTTCAGACGAAGAATATGAAGATGAGAATGAAGAAGAATACTCAGAATATAACTATGAAGAAGATGATGATTCTGAAGAACTCTCTGATGATGAAATTGAATATGAAGAATACAACGCTGAACCAGAAGAATCTACTCCGATTTCTGAACCTGTCCAGAGCGCAGTCGAAGAGCCTGAAAAAGAAACATCACCAGAACAAGAAGAAGAATTCCAACCATCTTCATCAATGATTACTCAGGAAGAATTTGCCGCATTAACAAACCCTGTAGATGAATTAGAATGGCCAAATTTACCACCTCAGCCAGAATCACTTCCACCAGAATACAATGCTGATTTTGATGAAAACGATCCAGCTTTGGAATTTCCCCCAAAAGACGAACCTGCCCAGAAAGAAGAAATTCAGTATGAAGATTCTCCAGCATTTGAAGAAGAACCTGCAGCAGATAATACAGAAACTCAGCTGGCTTACGACCCAGCCTTTGATACAGAATTTGCCGAAGAAGAGTCCCCATATTACGAAGACACACCAATTCCAACAGATGAAACTGTAAAAGAAGAAGATCCATATGCGACTACTCGCTATATCGACTCGGTAGTCGAAAATCCACGGTTTCCCCATGGAATAGTTATTCACGATGATAATGAAGAATCAGAAGAAGATGAGGACCCAGACCCCGTCGTTAGAGAAAAGCCTCTCTATCCAACAAAAATACAGCTTGGACAAGACACAGTAATTGAATCCTCAGAAGAACCAGAAGTTGAAGATGATTATGTAGAAGATGAAACTCTTCCTATGCCAGATTTTGATATTGAAGAACCTGCTATAAATCATATTCATCATGAAGAAACAGAATATCAAAATAATCTTGATGATGAAGAAGACGATGAGGATGATGATTTAGAAACATTTTTTAACAATGTAGATACATCTTCAACAATTCCAGAAATTGAAGATCCTTATGCTGAAAAAAAACAGCCTTTAGCAGAAAAAAAAGAACCTGAGGTAAAAAATGAAACTCCTGCTATTTTCAATCAGATTGCTCAGCAGGAAGCACCAAAACCAACTTTGACCTCAACTGCCTCAGATGTTTTCTCTGATATGGAAGCAGATATTCGAAGAAGTCAGCCAAAACCTGCGCCTCGTCCAGCAGCAGCTCCACAGCCTTCAGAAGAAGAATCTGTTCCAGAAGTTGATTTTGACGGCAACAGGATAGAACAATCAAATGAAGTAACACTTGAAAATCAGGGAGCAAATAATCTTACTGCAGACGAGCTTTCAGACTTCTTCAATGCCCAGCAGGAAGAAAACACTCCAAAAACTCAGGAAATTACAGTTGCACCAAAGCCACTTGCCCGCGTAGCACAGAAAAAAGGTCCATATGTAATTCCTTCAGACTTGCTTACAGCCTACAAAGACGACGAATACTGGATTATTGATGATGCCACAAAACAAGCCGCAATGAACCTTAAACAGACACTGGCAGAATTCAACATTGAAGCAGAAATTACAGGAATTAAAAAAGGACCTGTAGTAACAATGTTTGAAATGCTCCCTGCTCCAGGTGTAAAACTCAGTAAAATTGTAGCACTTCAGGATAACATTGCTCTTAGTCTTGCAGCACAGTCAGTTCGTATTGTAGCACCAATCCCTGGAAAACAGGCCGTTGGTATTGAAGTTCCAAACCGCCACCGTTCAGTAGTAGGCTTCCGCGAAATTATAGAAATGGATTTGCCAGACTGGAAAAAAATGGCAGTTCCTGTAGTTCTTGGTAAAGATATTTTAGGAAAAGCCCAGCTTATCGACCTGGTAAAAACACCACATATGCTTATTGCCGGTGCCACAGGTTCCGGAAAATCCGTTTGTGTAAACTCTTTGATTCTCTCAATCCTTTTCAAGCGTTCGTTCCGTGACGTAAAAATGATTCTTGTAGATCCAAAAGTTGTTGAACTTAAACTTTACAATAACATTCCACACTTGCTTACACCTGTAATCACAGAACCTAAAAAAGCATTGCAGGCACTTAAGTGGGCATTGTGTGAAATGGAACGCCGTTACGCCCTCCTGGACCAGATGGGTGTACGCGATATTTCAAATTACAATCAGAAGATTAAGGAACAGGAAATCTGTACAGAAAAACTTCCTTACATTGTAATCATTATTGATGAATTTGCAGACCTTATGGCAACCTCTGGAAAAGAACTGGAACAGGTTATTGCCCGCCTTACTGCCATGTCTCGTGCCGTTGGTATTCACCTCGTACTTGCAACACAGCGACCATCTGTAAACGTAATCACAGGTTTAATTAAAGCCAACATTCCAACACGAATTGCCTTTATGGTTGCCAGCCGTACAGACTCTAACATCATTATTGATACAGTTGGTGCAGAAAAGCTTCTTGGCCGTGGTGATATGTTGTACGCCTCTGCAGTTGATCCAGCACCAGTTCGTATTCAGGGAACCTTCGTCAGCGACCAGGAAGTTGAAGATGTTGTACGAACAGTTAAAGAATACGGTGAACCAGACTACATTGATGATGAAATGTTTATGGATGACGAGGATGAAGACGGTGCTCGCGACCTTTTTGGCGAACCAATGGATGATGATGACCCATTATATGATCAGGCTCTGGAAATTGTCGTTCAGACAGGAAAAGCCAGTGCCAGCTACATTCAGCGCCGCTTAAAGATTGGTTACAACCGCGCAGCCCGCATTGTAGAAGAAATGGAAGAACGAGGAATCGTAGGTCCTGCAAATGGTTCAAAACCTCGCGAAGTTATCCATATTCC
>JAEDFX010000086.1 GCA_016297805.1 Treponema sp.
CGCAAGCATCTGTATAAGAAGCTTCCATTCTTTCACGGTCTGTTACAAAGTATGAAGAAATGTAACCACGGTCAAACTGCATACCTTCAACTGTATCTACAGTCATTTCCATGTTCTTAGATTCTTCAACAGTAATAACACCGTCTTTTCCTACCTTTTCGATAGCATCAGCAAGCATTTTACCAATTTCTGGATCGTTATTAGCAGAAATTGTAGCAATGTTTGTAATATCATCAGCACCCTTTACAGGTTTTGCATTCTTTTTAATTTCTTCTACAGCGATTTTTACAGCCTTATCCATACCGCGTTTGATTTCGATAGGACGCATACCAGCTGCAACTGATTTAATTCCTTCACGAACCAAAGCGTATGAAAGAACTGTAGCTGTTGTAGTACCATCACCGGCATCATCATTTGTTTTTGAAGCAACTTCGCGAACAAACTGAGCACCCATATTTTCATATGGATCTTCAAGTTCAATTTCTTTTGCAACAGAAACACCGTCTTTTGTGATTACTGGTGAACCGTATTTTTTGTCCATCATAACCATGCGACCACAAGGTCCCAAAGTTGTTTTCACAGCTTTAGAAATCTGTTCAACACCGCTCAAAAGCTTTTTACGAGCGTCTTCACTAAACAATAACTGTTTTGCCATTTTTATACCTCTATTATAGAATCAAATTTTATTGAGTTCATATTAAAGATATAAAAATTTTCCGTCCCCGACAAGAAAAATCGTGAACTTTTCTTCAAGCAATGGTAAAATAATTTCCAGAGGCTTTGTATATGAATAATTTTTCTGTAGCTGCAGTTTTTTCAAATCACATGGTTTTGCAGCGTAATAAAATCATTTCTATTTTTGGGTATGCTGATGATAAGGTTTGTGTAAAAGTAACTTTGCTTGATTCCAATAAAAATATTTTGGCTTATAATTGTGCTGACTCTGCTGGCGGACGCTGGGAAGTTAGACTTGCACCTCAAGCTGCACAACAGGATTGTGAAGTGATTGTTGAAGGTCCTGAAAAAATAATATTCAATGATGTAGCAATTGGTGAAGTATGGCTGGCCGGTGGTCAAAGTAATATGGAATTTGAATTGCATAACTGTACAGAAGCTTCAGAAGCAATGTCAGCTCCATCTTCAAATGTCCGTTTCTACTATACTAATAAAATTGGCTGGAAAGATGAGCATTTTTATGAAGCTGAACGTAACACCTGCTGGCAAACCTGGGACAGTCCAAATAAAGCAGCCTGGTCTGCAGTAGGATATTTCTTTGCAGAAAAGCTTTCAAAAGATTTGGATTGTATTGTTGGTGTAATTGGCTGTAACTGGGGAGGAACTTCTGCTTCTGCATGGATGCGCAAGGAATATCTGGAAAAGGATGATGAACTGCGTACTTATCTGATTGAACAGGAAGAAGCAACTAAGGGTAAAACAATTGAACAGCAGATAAAAGAATACAATGATTACACTATTGCAAATGATGAATGGCAGAAGAAATGTAATGATTTATATGCCACAGTGCCAGGAATAACCTGGAATGAAATTCAGGAACGTCTGGGACCTTGTCTGTGGCCTGGTCCAAAAGCCTGCAATAATCCTTACCGTCCAACAGGACTTTATGATTGTATGATTTCACGAATTCTTCCATATACTTTAAAAGGTGTAATCTGGTATCAGGGAGAAAGTGATGATCATAAACCTGGCATGTATGCTAAGCTTTTCTCAAATATGATTGATAACTGGCGCACAGACTGGAATGACAGTCAATTGCCTTTTGTATTTGTTCAGCTTACAGTAAATCGCTACGAACAGGACAAAGATTTCAAACACTGGTGTCTGGTTCGTGAAGCACAGGAAAAAGTTCATAACACTGTAAAAAATGCCTATATGGTTCCAACAATGGACTTAGGTGCATTCAATGATATTCATCCAAAAGCAAAACGGGAAGTTGGTGAACGACTGGAAGCAAGTGCTATGAATAATGTTTACGGCATTCCCACTCCAAAAGGGAAAGTTCCTGTTTTGGAAAGTGCAATTTCAAATCCACCATCTGAAGACGGAAAAAACGGTTCAATTACTTTAAGCATAACAAATGCAGAAGACGGATTTGTTCACAAGGTTGATGAAGAAGTTCTGAACAACTACAAAAATGTTGAACAATCACAGGGAACTCCACTTCCAGAAGATTTTACAGGTTTCGAAATTGCCGGTTCAGATGAAGTTTACTATCCAGCAAAATTCGCTTTTGGAGGCACTGAAGGTAAGCTGAATCAGATTATTTTGTGCAGCAATAAAGTAACAACTCCTGTTTATGCCCGCTACTGCTGGTACAACTACGGACCAGTAACCGTATTCGGTAAGAATGGATTGCCTGTAGCACCATTTAGAGCTTGCACAGCTCCATCAGTATACAACCATAACAAACAATCTGATACAAAAACAGAACATGCCGAAATTCAGCAGATAATGACAGTTTAATGAAACGATATTACGGCATTCTTATCACTTTAGTTCTTCTCACAGCTAATGCCATGACTCAGCCAATGCCAGGCTCGTTACAGCAGCTTTGGGAAGACACTAAAGATAAAGACGTCACACCTAACCCCCGCACACTTATCATCTATCGACCACAGAACAACGGAACAATAAATGATGTGCGTTGTTTTTTGCGTCTGGAAGATGAAAACGGCAATGATGTAACAAAAACTTCCTGCACTGCCGCCTATGAGTGGATAACCGACAACATGCTGCGGCGTCCGGGACTTGGTCAGCCTGGCACAACCAGTTTTTCCAATATTTTTCAAAGGAACCCAAGAAATCTGATTACCTACAAGCGTAACTATTTTTTAAGTGGTGCAATGGCAATGCACATGAATCTAAAACCAGGCCGCTATAAAATCAGTTTTTACACACCGGTAGACCAGCAGTTCAATTTTGAATACCCAACAGAAGGCACCCGCCCCTTTGAATGGAAGTCCAATATCTTTGAATATGACACTGCAAATCCTACTACAGTAATATTTGTATCTCCCACTGCCAACGACAACGGTTTTTATAATGGCGGCTGGTATATTGATTACAAGGCACCTAAGTACAGTCATAATCGTACAATTATAAAATAAAACACTTCTTGCAGTGGTATTCTATTTATTATATTCTCTTGTTAATTTAGAAATGATTATATCTTCAAAATTTCTTCGTCCATCAATTATCGTATGAACAATCACTATTTCACCGCTGATTTCATAAATGATTCTATAATTTCCTTGTATAAGCTCCCGATAGTTTGCAATTCCCTGTCTTTCTAGCTCTGGAACTATTCGACCACTTTTAGGATGCTTATTTAGAGATAAAATATTCTCCTGAAAATCTGAAATTACCTTTTCCACATATTTTTGGCTTGAAGATTGATAATATTCCAGGATTTCTCGTAAATCATTTTTTGAAAATTCGGTAACTAAAACTTCTTTAATTTCCATCTACACCGAATTCCTTTCGTAAATCAGAAAAAGCTTCATTGGCCGATTGTACTTTTCCCTGTTTGAGTGCATTTTGGGAAAGCTGGATTATTTTCAATAAATTAAAGGCATCTTTCATTTCCTGATAGGATTCTACGTCTAATAAAACTGCCCTACTTTCACCATTTTGAGTAATAATCATTGGCTCTTTTTTTTCGTTCACAAAATTCATCATTTCTGCTGCATTTGATTTTATATAGGAAATTGGTTTTATACATTCGCGAACATTTGCAATCATATCTTAAAGCCTCCCTTATCAGTCTTTTTATAATACCTTATTAAGACTGATAAGGCAAGATAGTAGATAAAACGAGTTTTCCTTGACAAAAAAAAAAAAAAATATCATTCTAAATCATTCATAATATCATTTAGGAGAAGAAAAAATATGAAAAAAACGATTTCAGTTTTATTGATTGCATTAACAATGTTTGCAAGTGTTTTTGCAGCAAAACCAAAGGTAGAACCTTATGTTCATGACTATTCAAAAGAGTTTTATCCAGGATTTGGATATGTTTTGTTAAACAGTTCTGCATTCAAAGGTTCAAGTCTTGTAAAAGCTGATATTTTAAAAAATGAATATGTTGTAGAAAAAGTAAATTGTTCTGCAGCTTTAGTTCCTATCACATTAACATTGAAAGTTACTCTTGAAAAAGATGGTAACTTAACTTATGAATATTCAAATTTAGTCTATCAAGATGGTAAAAAAACTCAGATGACAAATCTTGTAGCTACAAGTTCAATTACTAATGCTTTCAATAAATTATTACCAGAATGTTTCAACGACGAAGAAAAATACAACGCCACTAAAGCTCAATTCTATGAAAACCCTGCATTAATTGGTGTTATGGCTGACGGCCTCACAGAAATAAGAGCTGCAAAATTTGCAGAAGTTGTAAAAGGTGAAACAGTTAATCTTAAATTGAAAGTAACACAGGCTAAAATGAATGAAAATGCTGATTATGCAGATTACAGCTATAGAATTGCATGTTATGTTTCAGTTGGTGTTCTTAAATACTGTAGATTTGAATATTACACAAATGATGATGACAAAGCTAGTGCTGCAGAAAATGATGTTATTTCTGTTACTGGAAAAATTGACAATTTCACTAAATCAAAATTTAATGACACTTTGTGTTTTGTTGTTATTGATGAATAGTAATTCTTAAATAAAATCTCTCTTTTATAAAAAGACTTCAGTTTAAAATAATAACTGAAGTCTTTTTTTTATTAACACAAACTTTTTTATAGCCGGGGGCGTTGCGGGGACGGCGTTTGAGTCCCCGCTAGAAGGGGTAGTGGAAAAGGCCTTAAGGACTTTGAAGCGAGGGGAAGGCTTTCCCCTCCTTACACTCCTTTATATTTTTATACAATTATTTCAGACCATTAAACTACAAGTTTAACGTTTTACAATTGCCCATTTTTTTCTTTTCTACTATATTAGGAGAACATCCTCGCTACATTTTTTTAGTTGTTTTCGGCACACCTCGCTTCAGTGTCGATTTTTTCTTTTTATAAAGTTCTGGGAGTTTGTAACCAATGAACAAGCTTAATTTAGGCCGCTATTTTAAACGTTATGCGGTAATGTATCTTATTGCATTTTTATGTATGACTGGTGGAACTTTGCTGGATATGGCAGCACCAAAAATTGTCCAGCACATTTGTGATGATGTTCTCATTGGTCGAAATATGGAAATTTTTAAATTTCTTTTGCTGGGAATTTTAGGAATTGGTGTTGGCCGCTGTATTTTCCAATACGCAAAGGAATTTATCTGCGACTGGTGCGGAAGTAAGATTGCTTCGGAAGTTCGAATAAATCTTTTTCAGAAAATTCAGAGTCTTTCTGCCAACTTTTTTGATGGTATTAACAGCGGTGAATTAATGAGCCGTGTAAAGGATGACGTTGACCGTATCTGGGATATTGCCGCCTTTATGGGAATTTTAATTGCCGAGGTTGTTGTACGAGTTGTAAGTACCATGTTCTTTATGATTAAGATTAACTGGCAGCTTTCAATAATTCCTATTATTGGAATGTTTCTTTCTGGTGTAATTGCTATTTTAATGGAAAGGAAACTGGATTCTCTCTACGGAAACCTTGCTCAGAAGAATTCGGAGCTTAATAATACTGCAGCAGAAAATCTTGCTGGTGTTCGTACTGTAAAGGCTTTTGCCAGAGAAGGTTTTGAAATAAATAAGTTCCATAAGCACAATCAGAAATATTATGAGCTGAACATTGATTTGAGTCGTGTATTTGTAAAGTATAATCCAATTATTCAGATGATTGCTCGTGTACTTTCCCTGTTCATTCTGCTTTTGGGCGGTCTAATGGTAATGAAGGGAAATCCGTTTAATGAAGGAAAACCTCTCACTCTTGGTGAACTTATGGCATTGGTTCAGTACGTCGGCGGTATGATCTGGCCAATGGAAATGCTGGGATGGCTTACAAACGGTCTTTCTTCTGCAAAGGCCAGTGTAAAACGCTTGAACAAGATTTACGAAGAAATGCCTGCCATTAATGATGAATCTGATTTGGAAAAACAGAATTCCATCGCTGGCGGAGAAGCTATTGATGAAGATTTAGCAAATGCACTTTTCACTGCAGATGACCTTTCAGGGGAAATCAGCTTTGAAAATGTTTCTTACAAATCTGGTGAACGGGATATTCTGAAGGATGTTAGCTTTGAAATTAAAGCTGGCCAGACCTTAGGAATTATGGGTGCAACTGGTTCTGGTAAAACTACAATCATCAACCTTCTTAAACGAATGTATGATGTAACAAGTGGTTCTATCAAAATGGATGGAGTTGATATCCGTCAGATTCCTTTGGCAACCTTGCGCCGTTCCATAGCCTGTGTTATGCAGGATATCTTCCTGTTCAGCGACACTATTGATGGAAATATTCGCCTTGGTGCAAAAGAAACTATGACTACTCCAGAAGTTCGTGCGGCTTTGGAAAAATCTCATTCTGCAGAGTTTGTGGATAAGATGGAAGAAAAGGAACAGACTGTAATTGGTGAGCGTGGAGTAGGCCTTAGCGGAGGACAGAAACAGCGAATTACAATTGCCCGTGCCCTTGCCCGCAAAACACCAGTGCTTGTTCTTGATGATTCAACATCGGCTTTGGATACAGAAACCGAACAGGAGATTCAGGGCGTTCTTGCTGAATTAAGCGGCATGACAAAAATCATCATTGCCCACAGAATCAGTGCTGTCCGCAAGGCAGATAAAATCATCGTACTGGAAAACGGTCAGGTTGTAGAAATGGGAACTCACGACGAGTTGTTAGCTAAAGGTGGATTGTATAAGGAAACTTACGATTCACAATATTAAGATAAAAATTACCTCCTGTAATTTTTATCTTTGCAGTTTGTTGACACAAACTGCACCAGTTATATAAGTCTAAACACTGCGCCATCCTTGGCGCTTATTGGAGATGTAGGACATTATGGCAAATAGTTATAAACAGGATGAGGCTCAGGTAAAAAAGTCTAATTTTGAAACCATGCCTCGCCTTTTTAAATATTTATTTAATTACAAGGGTAAGATTGCCGGCGTATTTATCTGTATGGCATTTGGAACCACCATCGACCTTATCAACCCTCTTTTAAATGAACGGGCAATTGATAAATATCTGATGGCTTCAAACGTTCCGGGCTTTGTGCGCATATGTATTATTGGCGGCATTTTGAATCTTCTTGCAGTTCTGGCTATTAAAATCCGTATGATTCTTATGGCAAAAACCAGCAACAAGGTTATTCAGGAACTGCGACAGGAATTATACGACCACATTCAGACTCTGGATCTGGCATTTTTTGATTCCCGTCCATCCGGAAAGATTCTTGCCCGAATTATTGGAGATACTAACTCCCTTAAGGATATCATTGAAAACGCAGTAACTACACTTATTCCAAATATGATTACAGTTATTGCTGTTATGCTGATTATGTTTTTGAAGAACTGGAAGCTGGCTCTGGCCGCTCTTTGCAGTCTTCCATTTTTGATTTTTGGTGTATTCCTTATTTCGATTAAGGCCGAAAAGCACTGGAAAGCAAAGCGTCAGAAATCTTCAAACATGAACGCATTTATTAATGAAGACCTTTCGGGAATTAAAATTATTCAGAGCTTCCGTGCCGAACAGGAAACAGACAAAACCTTCCAGCAGCTGGTTTGGGATGACCGCAAGGAATTCATTCGTGCTGTTCGCTGGTGTGACGGTTTTGGTTCCTGGATTGATTTGTGCTGGAGCGTAGGCACAATGGCTTTGTATATGATAGGTGTAATGGCCTTAGGTATTGATAATGTTTCAATTGGTACATACATTGCTTTTGGCAGTTATGTTGGAATGTTCTGGCAGCCAATTATGAACCTGAGCAATTTCTACAATCAGTTTGTAAATGCGGCCAGTGGTGCAGAACGTATTTTTGAAATTATTGATACAAAAGCTAAGGTTGTAAGCCCAGAAAATGCACCTAAGATGCCTGTCATTCAGGGAAATGTTGATTTTGAGAATGTTACCTTTGGCTATACAGAAGATGTAAACGTGCTCAAAAATGTTGATTTCTCGGTTAAGCAGGGAGAAACAATTGCACTGGTAGGACCTACTGGTGCTGGTAAATCTACAGTTGTAAATCTTGTAAGCCGCTTCTATGATGTAAAAGACGGCGTAATCAAAATTGACGGAAAAGATATTCGCAGTGTTGATTTAGATTCACTTAGAACTCAGATGGGTGTTATGACACAGGACAACTACATTTTCAGTGGTACAATCCGTGATAACATCATGTATGGCAAGCTTGATGCAACTGAAGAAGAAATGATTGCGGCAGCTAAGGCTGTTCACGCAGATGATTTTATCAGCAAACTGGAAAAAGGCTACGACACAGAACTGACAGCCCGTGGCGGAGAACTTTCCAATGGTCAGCGCCAGCTTGTGGCATTTGCAAGAACTATGCTTTCTAATCCACATATTTTGATTCTGGATGAAGCTACTTCCAGCATTGATACTAAAACTGAACTTCTGGTTCAGGCAGGTATTGCAAGTATGCTAAAAGGAAGAACAAGTTTTGTAATTGCCCACCGACTTTCCACAATTCAGAACGCAGACCGAATTTTCGTAATAGACAAAGGCGGCATAATAGAAAGCGGTACCCCAGCCGAATTGATGGAAAAGAAAGGGGAATATTACAAGCTTAGACAAGCACAGTTTGCGTAAGCAAATTGCAGGCATGGGTAAAGTAAATTGGCATTGTAATTTGAATTATCAACCCATGCCAGCACAGCTTTGCGTAATAATTTTCTTGATTTTAAACCGCAGATACACGCGGATAAACGCAGATTTATATCATTATCTATTTTTATCTGCGTTCATCTGTGTTTATCTGCGGTTTTTATTTTTCTATGTTATAATATTCCTATGACAAATGAAGAATTAATTAAAACTGCAATCAAAATGACAGAAATGTCTTATGTGCCTTATTCCCACTTCCACGTTGGAGCAGCTCTGCTTACAACTGATGGCAAAGTTTATACTGGCTGTAACATTGAAAATGCTGCATACGGTCCCAGCAACTGTGCAGAGCGAACTGCAATTTTCAAGGCAGTCAGCGAAGGTGACAAAGATTTTTCTGCCATAGCTATAGTTGGCGGACCAGAAGATGAAAACGGCAAGGCAAAACTGGAAGACTACTGTTCTCCATGCGGAGTATGCCGTCAGGTAATGGCAGAATTCTGCAACAAGGACTTCAAAATCATCCTTGCAAAAAGTCCGTCAGACTACAAAGTTTTCACTCTTGGTGAATTACTTCCTGAAAGCTTCAGTCTGAACTAAAATTTCTACCAGCTCCACTGGATTTCCAAATCTTGGAAACAGTGGTTTTTGGTAGCTTAGGCCTCGGCTTATAATAAACACCGAGGTCTGTCCCTCTTGTTCAGTTGAAAAAATATATCGTCCGCCTGCATATTTAGGAAATAGACCTTGTCCAGGTGCATAAAGTCCGTTTATAAATGGAAAACGCCATTGTCCGCCGTGAGCATGACCACTTAAAATCAAATCATAAATGCCGGGAGCTTTGTATA
>JAEDFX010000087.1 GCA_016297805.1 Treponema sp.
TTTAAAACTCTGGCAAAATATCTGCTTGCCAGAATGGGGTTGCTGAAATAATGGACTTTACATCTACAGGATTCATCCTTTTCACCGCTATTACCGTTCTAATCTATTATCTTGTTCCACAAAGAATTAAATGGATTATTCTTCTTATTGCAAGTTATTTATTTTATGCGATAAATAATTTCAAAGCACTTTTTTTCATAATTACATCGACCCTGATAAGCTATTTTGGCGCACTCCTGATGTCCAGAATTGAAAATAACTGCAACCTCAGAATTTCAAATTTTATTAACTCTACAGACGATAAAGATAAACAAAAAGCTTTTAAGAAATCAGAAAAATCAAATGCAAAGAAGAAAAAGAAGATTGCTGCAATATTTACCATGACATTCATTTTTGGAATTCTTGCAGTCCTAAAATATTCGAATTTTGTAATTGAAAGCCTCAATCAATTATTCAATATTAATAATGCACATTTTAGATTCATTCTTCCTCTTGGTATTTCTTTCTATTCATTCCAAATTGCAAGCTACATATTTGATGTCTATTATGGAAAATATCAGGCGGAAAAAAATATTTTTCATTATGCTTTATATGTCTGCTATTTTCCAAGCATTGTCCAGGGCCCTATCAACAGATATAACGACCTTAAGATTCATTTCTTTGAAACAAGACATTTCTTTAATCTTGAAACAGCACAATTTGCAATGCAGCGCATACTTTGGGGTATGTTGAAAAAATTGGTTATTGCCGACCGTGCTGCTGATGTTGTAACATACCTTTTCAATAATCATGCCTCATTACCATGGTACATGACCTGGTGTGGACTTTTGTTCTATTCAATAAAACTCTACGCTGATTTCAGTGGAGCCATGGATGTCACAATCGGTATATCAAATCTGTTTGGGATCAGTCTTCAAGAAAATTTCCGACAGCCATTTTTCAGTCAATCAATCGCGGAATTCTGGAGACGCTGGCATATAACACTCGGAACATGGATGAAGGACTATATTTTCTATCCCTTCAGTCTGTCAAAATTTTCAGGAAACATAACAAAATTCCTTTCTGAGAAAAACAAATTTCTTGCACGTGCAGTTCCAAGCTGTCTTGGAAATCTTATTGTATTTTTCATTGTCGGTGTCTGGCATGGTGCTGAATGGCATTATATCGTGTATGGTCTGTACAATGCCTTAATAATTATCTTTGGTATAATACTCAAACCATTTTTTGAAAGGCTTTCTGCATTTTTCCATATAGAAACTGAAAATAAGTTTTTTAAATTGTTCAGAATCGTCCGTACTTTCATTCTTGTGAATATTGGATGGGTTTTTGATGATAATACTACAGGTCTTGACATGAGTTTTTCAATGATCAGGCAGGCATTTTCATTTAACACCGGACACCTTTCAGTAAATTATAATCCTTTTACATATACAGAACTTACACTAATCACAGTGATATTCTTTAGTGCCATATGGTTCCTAGTAAGTCTAAAGAAAGAAAAAGGAATTAATGTACTGAAAAAGATATCAGAAAAACACTTGATAGTCAGATGGATCATTTATATTGCATTGATCATGTCTACACCATTCTTCCAGGCTTCAAAAATGGCAGGTTTTATCTATGCTCAGTTTTAAGATTAAGAAAGTTTTATATTCTCTTATATTTATAATCACATTGATTTGTTTTGTTGCAATCGCAAATTATTTACTTGTTCCAACAACCACAATGGAACTTAAATTTGAAGGATATAGAAAATATGATCAAAATATTGACGTTCTCTTTTTAGGAAATTCTTTGACTGGTGATTCCATCAGTAAAAAAACTGCGGATGAATTATATGGATTAAACACATTCAAGTATCCTCATCAGGGAACAAATCCTGAAATTCTATATTATTTACTGCTGGATGTTTCTTCAAAACACAAAATTTCTAAACTAATATGTGACTGGGACATAATACAGGTTTTTCAAGATCCTCCATACCATTATCCACATTCTGAAGAACTCTATAGAGAATTTCTAAGACATTCATACAATAACAGAAAATTGTTTTTTTTGACATTGAAAAATAGCTTCAAACAAAGGTATACATCATCTTTTTTTAAGTATTCATCATTTCCTGAAAACATTACAAACATTCCCGCAGTAATAAAATCAAACAGACAACATGCATTGCAGCCAAATACAGAAAACAACAAATTATTGGCAAAGCAGGCACTTGCTGACAAAGAAAATTATATCCCTAAAAAGTTCAACAATGTTACTGTTGAAACATCCTATAAAAACACAATTGAAAAAAGTGACATTGATTATATGATACTGATCAAAGATTTCTGCAACGCAAACAATATTGAACTTACGGTTGTCTCCTACCCTTTACCACAATGTGTAGAAGAAAGTCTTCCTCAAATCAAGGACTTCAGAAGAATATCTGCAGATTTCTTTCATAAAAATGGAATTACATATTTTGATGCATCAATTATTGATTCATCTCAGGATAATTATAAATTTAAAGATGCTTATGGACACATCTTTGAAGAATATCAAGATGATTTTACTATGAGACTTGTAGAAAAAATCAATACTAAAAAAAATTAAACAGGTAATTCAATGAATCGAAAAATAGAATTAATCATAAAATCAGAAGTCTTCTCCATTATTTTCGTCGCTATCAGTTTTCTTCTTTCATTTATCCTTAAGAACAATATAAACTCATATGCCAGGACTCTATTCAATGAGTTTTACAGACAGGAAAAGGTTGACATACTTTTTTGCGGTGCCAGCCATATCAGTCATGGTATCAATCCACAAATAGCAGACTCAATGCTCAATGCATCAACTTATAATACCGGAACTCCATCTCAACGCATTGAGGCAACATACGCTA
The DNA here is from genome assembly GCA_016297805.1 of Treponema sp. Taxonomy (GTDB): domain Bacteria; phylum Spirochaetota; class Spirochaetia; order Treponematales; family Treponemataceae; genus Treponema_D. The sequence continues at coordinate 2,888 of JAEDFX010000087.1, forward strand.
TCATAGAACAGGCAATAAAACTCTATGATCTAAAGAAAATATATCTGGAAATTGATTTTGCTGTAGTCTCAACAACTTCTTTTAAAGATTCCAAAGGGTTTAAAGCAAACTATATTGTTGGAGAAAACATCAAGGATCTCAAGGTTAAATATAATCTATACAAAACTATGTCGAGTCCAAAATACTACCTTAACCATATTCTACCTATAGGAAAAGACAAAATGATATCCCTTAATCCCAAAGACATAGTAAATAAAATAAGGGCTATAATTTCAGGCGCATACTACAGAGCAGAATATTCAAACGAAGATACCATTTACGCAGGAAAAGGATGCGTAATGGATTTAAACTCCATAGAGGATGGTACTTTTTCAAATAATAGCTTTGAGAAACCAATTCCAATAAAAGACTTTGTTGAAGACTGGAAAAGTATGATTAAGAAAATAATAAACAAATGCGAAGAAAAAAAAATTGAACTGGTTTTCTTCTCCATGCCACAAAGTGATTTCTATCTGAATGAAAAATCAAATTTTGACGATTTTCATTTTTATATAAAAAACTTTCTTGCTGAGAATAACTATGACTATTATGATTTTTGCCTTGCAAATCCGGACATTCTTCCATTAAAGGACCATCACTACTCTGATGACAATCATTTAAGTAAAGATGGTATCGAATTGTGGACAAACGTTTTCTGTAAATGGGCCTCAGGAGAAATATCAGATGAGGAGATGTTCTTTTCATCTTATGAAGAAAAAATGAAAAAAATGGCGTCACAAATTTTCGGATTGATATTGTCCCTTGAACAAGATACAAATAATTTGAAAATCACTTCAATTGACAACAACAACAGCAATGATGTAATCACATATGATGTTAATTACATTATTGATGGTGAGACTATTCCAGTCGCCATCAATTCTCGAGAGAATACTTTCAGTATGCCATCAAACAAAACCCTTACAGTGGAAGTATTCAGCTATCTTAATGATAAACAGCAAAATCACTGCAAAGAAATTTTCACGGTTTTCTAATCAAAATAGAGGAATAAAATGAATATAGTATCATTAAATTACATTCTTTTTGTCATAGTCTTTCTATCTCTATATTATATTGTACCAAAGAAAACTCAATGGCAGATTATTCTTATCGCAAATACAGTTTTCTATGGATTTACCGGATTAGGTAATCTTACATTTATCATATCGAGTTCACTTATAACTTATATAACCGCATCCATTGTATCTAATTTAAATGAAGCCCTAAAAAAGAATAAACTTGAAAAATCAAAAGAAGATTATAAAAAAATCAAAGTAATATTTTTAAGCAAAAAACGATTTATTCTGATTTCCATGTTGATACTCAATGTTGGATTACTTGTATATCTTAAATATTGGAGAGTTCTTTTTTCATCTAAATCATTATTTTTACCAATTGGAATTTCTTACTATACATTACAGACAATTTCCTACTTTATGGATGTTTACAACGAAAAAATTCAGCATGAAAAAAGTTTTTTCAGATACTTTGCTTATGTCTCTTTTTTTCCACAACTGATCATGGGACCAATAAACAGATATGGAGATACAGGAAAGCAAATCAATTCATGCCATAATTTTAAGTTTGAAAACATAAAACATGGTGTAATGCTCATTCTTTACGGTGCAATGAAAAAAATAATAATAGCAGACATGCTTGTAGGCCGTATTTCAGATATCATGGATCCTAATCTCACGAACATCCCTGGATTCGTTATCCTGTTCGGTATACTGATGTATTCAGTATATCAATATGCAGATTTTTCAGGTGGAATAGACATGGTTCTTGGCGTTGCTGAACTTTTCGATATTAAAATGATGCAGAATTTCAAACAGCCATACTTTTCTACAAGCCTTGCTAATTTCTGGCAACGGTGGCATATAAGTCTAGGTGCATGGATGAGAGACTATGTTTTCTATCCTTTGGCACTCACCAAATTTTTCCAGAAAATATCAAAATTCTTTTCAGTCCATGCAGGCAAACATGTTGGACGAGTAATCGGTGCATGTATAGCAAACATTGTTGTTTTTGTACTTGTAGGAATATGGCATGGTCCTGAATTACATTTTTTGATTTGGGGACTATATAATGGAATCATAATTGCTTTGAGTGATCTTTGCAGTCCGATATTTAAAAATCTCACCAGAATTCTTAAAATAAATGAAAATTCAAAAGGATTCTACATATTCAGAATAATAAGAACGTTTATCATAGTAAATATAGGATGGTATTTTGATCGAATAACCGATGTCAGAAAATCTTTCATATATCTCAAAAATACTTTTCTAAATTTCGGAAATCCATTAAATGTCAACCGCGACTATCTAAATACTTTATTCGGTCACATATCAAATTTTCAGTCTCAAATAGTTCTGGTTATTATCGGCACCTGTCTTGTACTCTTCAATGATCTGTATAAGAACAACAGATTGAGTTTATATTCATCAATTCAGAAGAAAAATATTTTCATAAGATGGAGTACATATTATCTGCTTTTAATACTGATCATCATTGGTCTATCATTTACACAAGGTGATGTAGGATTCATGTATGCTCAATACTAATATTTTAACTTTATCAAAAATATGCTAATATAAAAGAATGAAATACACAGTTTTAGATTACCTTGAAGAAACAGCAGCAAAATATCCAGAAAAGATAGCTTTTGCAGATATAAATGATAAGGTTACCTGGAATCAATTTGTTGAGAATGCCAGAAATATTTCTTATTTTATTGCAGATAATTTCGAACGAGGATCTGCAGTTCCTGTAATGATGGAAAAATCAGTAAGGACATTGGAATTTTTTTTCGGAGCCCTCTATGCAGGATGTTTTTATTCATATTTTGATTCAACCTTTCCTGACAGTCGTCTTTCATCAATGATTTCAACTCTTGGTGTCTCAAAAATCATCTCGGAAAGAAAAAATGAGAAGAAACTATCAGGACTACAGATAACTCCTCTCTTCACTGATGTAATTCCGGATATGCCGCATAAGGATGTTGGTGCAAGGCAGGAACTCATCATAGACACAGATCCTGTCTACGCAAATTTTACTTCAGGCACTACAGGCACACCAAAGGCAGTACTTGTAAATCACAAAAATGTCATTGACTTCATCACATGCTTCACTGAAATTTTTGAGATCCAGGCGGAGGAAAATCTTGCCAATCAGGCTCCATTCGATTTTGATGTCTCAGTAAAAGATATTTTCAGCGGCATTTTTACAGGCGCAACAGTTCATCTTGTCCCTAAAGCATATTTCTCATTCCCGACAAAACTTCTGGACTATCTTGAGGAACGGGAAATTACAACCCTTATCTGGGCTGTTTCTGCACTCTGCATTATTTCAACCTTGAATGGATTCAGCTACAAGATTCCATCAAAACTAAAAAAAATCATGTTCAGTGGCGAAGTAATGCCTATCAAACAGCTTCGGAAATGGAAAGAAAATGTTCCTGATGCAGAATACATAAACCTTTACGGCCCTACTGAAATTACATGCAACTGTACATACTACAGACTTCCAAAAGAAATTTCTGAAGATTATGTTACTCCTATGGGTATTCCTTTTCCTAATGAAAGAGTTTTTCTTCTTGATGAAAATGACAATCTTATCGTTGAAGCTGGATTGGAAGGTGAAATATGTGTAAGTGGTTCATGTGTCGCTCTCGGATACTATGACAATCCCAAAACAGATGAAGTATTCGTTCAGAACCCATGCAACAAGAAATTCTTTGAACGTATTTACAGAACCGGTGATCTTGGAAAACTTGGTGATGATGGGCTCTTTTACTATATTGGAAGAAAAGACACTCAGATCAAGCATATGGGACATCGCATTGAACTTGGTGAAATTGAGGGAAACATTGAAAAAAATTGTTCTGTAACACGTGCAGTTGCGATATTCACAAACAACAAAATCTATGCTTTCTACACAACTACTGATAATCAGCCAATTGAAAAAAAAGATATCGTAACATCACTTAAAGTTGATCTCCCTGTCTACATGGTTCCGTCTGACTTTATTCATATCGATGAATTTCCACTTACAAAAAATGGAAAAGTAGACAAGCGTGCATTGGAGGCAAAACTTAATGGATAAAAAAACTCCGTACTATGTATTTGATTTTGATAAAGCAAAAAAAAGAATAGAAACAATAAAATCTCTTTTACCATCAAATGCAAAACTTTGTTATGCAATAAAGGCAAATGCTTTTCTTCTCCATGGAATCAAGAATGAAGATTTGCTTTTTGAAGTCTGTTCTGAAGGTGAGCTCGAAATATGCAAAAGACTCAAAGTAGCACCTGAAAAAATTGTTTTCAGTGGTGTAATGAAAGATTTTCAAATGGTTAAAAAAGCCATTGAATATGGTGTCAAGACAATTACATGCGAGTCCATCAGTCATCTTGACCATCTTATCAATGCGCTTGGCCCAACTCAGTCCCAGGAGATCATACTTCGCCTTACAAGTGGCAACCAATTTGGCATGTGCCATGAAGACATAAAAAAAGCAATTGAAACAATAAAATCAGATAAAAGGATTCTTTTAAGAGGAATTCATTTTTTCACGGGAACAAACAAGAAGATAAAAAAAATCCAGGAAGAAGTAACATTCATTCAGGATTATTGTTCAAAGTTGAAAGATGATTTTGAGCTTGAAATGAAATCGATCGAATATGGTCCTGGATTCGCCTTTGACTATTTCTGTCAGGATGATTTCAGCAATAATCTGGATGATTTAAAGGTCTTTTCACAGGCAATCTCAGCATCAACTTTCAACTGGACCATTGAACTTGGCCGCTTCATAGCCAGTCCATGCGGTGAGTATTACACAAAAATTTGCGATATAAAAAATGATTCCGTAAATGAAATCAATTACATCATCATAGATGGTGGTATTAATCACATTAATTACTACGGTCAAATGATGGCTATGAAAGTTCCTCCTATTGAATTTATTTCTTCAGACGGAACAGAAAAGAATGAAAAAATCGATTATATGTTATGCGGTTCCTTGTGTACGACTGCAGACTTGATAACAAAGAAAATAACATTACCACAAGCGAAAATTGGTGACATACTCAAATTCAAAAATATCGGCGCCTATTCAATAACGGAAGGTATTTACCTTTTCTTAAGCCATGATCTTCCTGCTGTCTATGGAAAAAACAGTGATAATCTTGTAGAATTAAGGCCTATATTTGAAACTAATAAACTAAATGCATAAGAGGTTATTTTATGGATCAGTTAATCAGTATTCTTTCTGAAATCAAACCTGATGTAGATTTTGCAACAGAAACAGGACTCATTGACAACGCACTTTTGGACTCTTTCGATATTGTCCAGATAGTTGGCCGTCTCAATGAAGAATTTGATATTGAAATCACACCAAAGGATATTGTTCCAGAGAATTTCAATTCAGCAGAAGCACTTTGGAACATGGTTGAAAATCTTCAGTAGTTGAATTTTTTGTCATCGCAAGAATAAATCTTCTTTTTCAAGATTTCCTGCGGTGACACTTAGTTCAGTAGACCCAATTAAATTAGATGCTAATATTATGTCAGAAATTAAACTTTCCAACAAAACTGTTCTAGTCACAGGTGCTGCCGGTTTTATCGGCAGTTTTCTTTCTAAAAAACTTTTAGAATCTGTTGATGAAATCAAAATAGTCGGAATTGACTGCATTACAGACTATTATGATACATCACTCAAGCATGAACGCTTAAAAATGCTGTCTAGCTTTAGTGATAAATTCACTTTCATAAAAGGCGATATTGCAGATAATAATACAATTGAAAACATATTTACTGAATATAAGCCTGAAATCGTTGTTAATCTTGCAGCCCAGGCAGGCGTCCGCTATTCAATCGATAATCCAGATGCCTATATTCACTCAAATATCATTGGCTTTTTCAACATTCTTGAAGCATGCCGACATCATCCAGTAGAACATCTTGTCTATGCATCATCTTCCAGTGTCTACGGAACCAACAAAAAAGTGCCATATTCAACTGAAGATAAAGTTGACAACCCGGTTTCCCTGTATGCCGCAACAAAAAAATCAAATGAGCTTATGGCTCACGCTTATTCAAAGCTATATAACATCCCTTCCACAGGACTACGATTCTTTACTGTATACGGCCCAATGGGACGTCCTGACATGGCATACTTTAAATTTACAAACAAACTTGTAAAAGGCGAAAACATCCAGATTTATAATATGGGTGATATGTACCGTGACTTTACATACATTGATGATATTGTTCACGGTGTCATGTGTGTGATGCAGAAGACACCAGACTTGACAGAAGACGGAGTTCCGTACAAAGTATACAACATCGGTAACAACAATCCAGAAAGCCTCATGTACTTTGTAGATACACTGGAAGAAAAACTGATCCAAACCGGTATTATCAGCAAAAAAGGAAAGAGAGAACTTCTTCCAATGCAACCCGGAGATGTATATCAGACCTATGCAGATGTAGAAGAACTTCAGAGAGATTTTGGATTTAAGCCGGCCACATCACTTGCTGATGGTCTTGAAAAGTTTGCTCAATGGTATAAGGAATATTATAGCAAAACTCTATGAAATATGTTTACGTTTTGACATCTACCCCCAAAGACCTTTATTACGAACAG
>JAEDFX010000012.1 GCA_016297805.1 Treponema sp.
CAACTTCTGTTTCTGCAACTTCTGTTTCTGCAACTTCTGTTTCTTCAATAGCAGTTTCTGTTTCTGCAACAGCATTGTCTGCAATATCTGTCTCTTCAACTGCAGTTTCTTCTTCACTTTCTTCGATATAAGAATCGTCAATTGTTTCTGCAATTTCTACTTCTGCTTCTGCAGGATCTTCATATTCATCTTCTTCAAGAAGAACTGTATCTTCATCCTCAATACCTTCAACTGCTTCTGTAATAGGAGCTTTGTTATCAGCTTCTTCAGCGTATTCAGCACTTTCTGCTACACGCTTTTTAGCTTCTTCAATAGCAGCCTGAGCAGCAGCACGCTTTTCTGAAACCTCATTGTAAAGCGAAGTAAACTTATCTTTTGCAGATGTATATTTATCAAGTGCTTTTTTAGGATTCTGCATTGAGTACAAAGAATCTCCCAACTGGAAATCATCAGCAGCTTCTTTATAACGTTCTTTCTGAGAAACACCAGCTTTTACACTGTCTGCAAGTTTTTTTGCTTCATAAGCAGCATCACGTTCTGCTTTTGCAATACGTTTATAAGCAACTGTCAATACTGTATTAAAATTAGCATAGGCTCTTTCAGCAGCTGATGAAACTGAACCGTCAATAGCATCAGCACCTTCTAATGCACCTGATACTTTTTCCAAATCAGCTAAACCATCATCATAATTTTTCTGAGCATAGAAAGCAAAACCGTTTTCATCAATTTCGTCTTTTGCATCCTTTGCTTTCAGATAATTTGCAAGAAGATTGTATCTTGCCACAAGCATTTCTGCATTATCTTTAAGGTTTTCGCCTTTAAGACTTTCGTATAAATCATCTACCTGTTTAAGCAAATCAGGACATTTTTCATCAGCACCTGCTTCAAGAGCAGCATTTCTTGCGGCATCAATCTGGGCAAGCAAAGCAGCATAAGCAGCCTCATCATCAGCTGTATCATCTTCAGATTCTTCTACAGAAACATCTTCTACTACAGGTTCTGTTTTTTCAACAACAGGAGCTTCCACTTGTTCTTCCTCAGGAGCAGGTTTCGAGCCACACGAAATAAAAAAGAAAACTGTGGAAATTGAAAGAAGGGTTAATAATACTTTCTTCATAATTACCTCACATTTTAAATTATCGATTAATTTTACTATTTTTTTAGTATTGCGACAACGATAATATAGGTAGATAGTTAAAACTTTTGGAGATTTATTTATGGCTGATGATTTTTCTTTTGAGATTGTAAAAAATATTGGCACTGTTGCTGAAGGAAAAGGCGGTTGGAATCTGGAATTAAATTTAGTTTCTTGGGGCGGACGACCAGCAAAATATGACTTGCGCAGCTGGTCTCCTGACCATCAGAAGATGGGAAAGGGTTCAACTTTTAGTAAAGAAGAACTGATTGCCCTTAAAAATCTTCTTAGTAATCTTGAGATAGAGTAGAAAGCTGTACTCCCTTTTTGATTATTATTTCATAAAGCATTTTCTGTAAAAGAATATCTTCCATCTGTGTTCCACCGGAACGAATTTCCATATCCGTTGCTGCTAGAATTGCAAGGATTGCAGTTGCCTGTCCAAGACTCCAGATTTTAGCAGCGCTTCTGTATTGCTTCTGCATTAATGTCCCTGAAATTGCACTTTCCCCTTCGTTATGCCACAAAACAAGTTTTCTGAAGCAGGAAGAAAGCCCCGCAATAACCATAACGGAAGAATTATCTTTTGAAAGTCTGATTTTCTGAAGGATTGAAAGACCTTTTTCAAGACGCTGCTGTTCATTTTCTGTACTATCTGCAATTTGATTAAACAACGTAAACGCAGTTTCTTCACGATTATGAGTAAGAATTGAATCTACATCTGCTTCTGTAATTTCGTGCTCTTTTGGAAAACAAACAAAAAAACGGGAACATTCATTTTTCAATGACTGGGTATTGTTTTCCACCATATCAAGAATCATCTGAGCAGCCGTCTGTTGTATCCTGTAGCCATTCTGCCGGAAAAAATCTACAACCCAAGGTAACTTCTGGTTATCGAACATTTCCCAGAATTTCTGGCGATTTGACTGTGGAATAAGCTTTTCCAATTTAGAATCAACAGAAATTTCGTCTGAAATTAAAACAAGAACTGCAGAATCTTCCGGATTTTCCAGCCAGTCGGCTATCATCTGTATTTCATCTTTCTTTTTTAGAAGTTCTGCATTTTTACAGACAATAAAAACCCCATCAGAAAATAAAGTTCCACTCTGAAGGATTGTCATTACCTGACTGAAAGGAGTTTCAAGAAGATAGAAAGAATGTTCATCTATAACACCGAACTGTTTTTTATGTTTGGAACGTAAGGCTTCTACAGCATCATTACGTTTTCCAAATTCAGGTCCTGTGTATAAATAAATTGGTGCGGTTTTTGCCATGAATTAAGCTTTCTCCACCAACTAATATGTTCTTACAATGTTAGAAAGAATTCCAACAATTCTTACATCAGTACAATAGATTGCCTGAAACTGTGGATTCTCCGGCTGAAGACGAACTCGTTCAGCTTCTTTATAGTAACGTTTAAGGGTGATTGCATCGTCAATTACAGCAACAATTATCTGTCCGTCTACTGCAGTATTAGTCTGTTCTACAACTGCAAGATCGCCATCGAGAATTCCTGCATTAATCATACTCTGTCCACGAACTCTTAGAGCAAAATAACTTTTCCCGGGACGAACAAAAGGTTCTGTAAGATTTACATAACCGTCAAGATTTTCTTCTGAAAGTAAAGGTTTTCCTGCAGCAACTGTTCCCAGTAAAGGAACTTTTCCAACAAAAAGCTCAGGTTCTTTTTCACGACAATCGGAAAGAACTCTGATTGAACGAGCACGTTTCTGGCTCTGGGACAAGAATCCTTTTTTCTGTAATGCAGAAATATGATCCTGTACCGCACGCAAAGAAATATTAAAATGAGTACTAATATCACGGACTGTTGGAGGATATGAATTTTCTTCCGTATATTCAGAAATGAAATTCAGAACTTCCCTTTGTCTGTCTGTAATTCCTTTCATAAGAATCTCCTTATTTGCTCGTTTCTCTATATAGATGTAAAAACACTGAGAATATGTTTTTTACTCTTCCTCAAACTTACTGTTAAAAAGCTCTTCAATAACTGAAGCGGCTTCTGATTCATCTGGGCCTTCTACTTTTAATGTAAGCTGTGTGTTGTAGCCTGCACCCATTGCAATTACGCCCATAATAGATTTTGCATTTACACATGCATCATCTTTAGAGATTGTAATTTCGCTTTCAAATTTGTTAGAAGTCTGAGCAATAATTGCTGCAGGTCTAGCATGGATTCCGGCACGATTCTGTACAGTTAAGATTTTTTCAACCATTTTAGTTTCCTTATAAATTTCCTTATTAAAATATTTAATTAATATGAATCATCATTTCCAGTATAAGCAGAGTTGGCATCCCCGGTTTCAATCCATTTTAATACATTCTGATTAAAATCTTTTGCAGAATTGTAACCCATATTCTTAAGACGCTCATTCATAGCCGCTGCTTCAATAATAATAGGCAGGTTACGACCAGGACGAACAGGAATTTCAATAATTGGAACCTTTACACCCAAAAGCTCCATATATTTCTGTTCCATACCCAAACGGTCGTATGCCTTACTTGAATTCCAGTCTTCCAGCTGAACAATCAACTGAACTTCTTTCTGGTCGCGAATGGCACCTACACCATAAAGCTGGGAAATATTAATAATACCCAGTCCACGAATTTCCATGTGGTGACTAATCATAGTATTGGCACCACGCCCAAGAAGAGTATTACCGTTTACACAACGAATTTCAATAATATCATCTGCAACAAGACGGTGACCCCGTTCAACCAGTTCCAATGCAGTTTCACTCTTACCTACACCAGAGTGGCCGTTCAAAAGAATACCAATACCGTATACCTCTACCATTACACCATGCAAAGTCTGATGAGGTGCAAACTGGTTTGAAAATACACGAATTATTCGGCTTGTAAACTCATTGGAAGTTAGGTCTGTCTGTAAAAGAGGACAACAGTTTTCTTCTGCAATTTCACGGAATTCTTCTGTTGGTTCCAGATTATATGTAAAAACGCAGCAAGGCATTTCCGCTTTAAAGAAGGCTCTCAAAGCCTCTGTGTTCTTTTCTTTGTGAAGTTTATGAAGATATGCAGTTTCGCCGCGTCCAAAAAGCTGAACTCGATTTGCAGAGAAGGCTTCGAAGAATCCTGAAAGGGCAAGTCCCGGACGATTAATTTCAGGTACAGTAATTGCTCTAGGTAAACCACGACGCCCTGCAATACATTTAAGATTCAAGGCATCATGACCTGAAAGATCAAGTTCGAGTAAATCTAAGACAGTGATTTTCTTATCTGCCATACGCGGAATACTATACACATTTGGGGATATTATTTCAATACGATTTTATCTTTTATAAGAATTTGCCATACCTAACTGCACACGATATTTTGCGACAGTCCTTCTGGCAATCTTTACCCCTTCTGCACCCAACAACTCCGCCAACTTTGAATCAGAAAGATTTTTATCTTCAGACAATAATTCAACAATTCTTTGTTTAATAACCTGGGAAGAAATTTTTTTATCTCCACTCTTATCACTTACACCAGAAGAAAAGAAATAACTGACAGGAAATAATCCCCATTCAGTCTGAATAAACTTACAACCTCTTTTTGAACTGGTTCTAGAAACTGTTGATTCATGAATACCCAGTTCAGAAGCAATCTGTCTCCTGGTCAATGCATTTATATGTCCCGCACCATTTAGAAAAAAATCTCTCTGAGCATTAACAATAGCGCACCCCTGCAGAATAATCGAAGATTCCCTAAAAGCCAGAATATCCAAAAAGGATTTTGCCTTCTGATAATTTTCCTTATCCATAGAAAAATCTTCCACCAATCGAACCTCTGGCAAAACACCAGAAGCATATTCTATCTGAAAGTAGCTGTTATTATCACCAGTAACCAATCCTCTAGAATAATCATTCACACCCAAAGGACCATTTTTCCGTACAACCCGCAGAACAATATCCGGAGTAGAATATTCAGAATTTGTATCTTTCAAATAATCCTGAGCCGGATGTATATTAAGATGAAGAATAAACTGAATAGCGTCATCTACATCCCATTCATCGAATTTAATTTTATCAAGAATGATTTCACCGGCAAATTTCTTTTTATGCCACTCTTTCTGATATTCCACAACTTTTTTATAGACTGTTCCTGGTTCAGGAGGATTCAGCAAATCAATATGGCCGTCAAGAATAAACAAAGCCAGTTCAGGAGCCTCACCACTAACCTGAGCCTGGACCAAAAGACTTTCCTCCGGGGTCTTACAACAGGTTCCTACAGGATCCATACGCTGAATTCGTCTTATACAACGATCCAGCATTTCCTTGGTCTGCAAAGGACGAGCTTTGTTTATTAAAGATTCAGGAGCCAGCATAGTTCCATAAAATCCGTTTTTATCAAGGTTGTAGATTAATTTCTGAGAAAGCTCCAATTCATCAAAAGAAAGATTTATAGAATTAAGCTGATGCATAAGATGGGCTTGAAGAGTTTCTGTATGATCTTCTGTTGCTTCCATAGCCCTTTGTCGAGCATCAGAATCTGCATAACCACCAGAAATCGAATAAGAAAAATCCTTTTCCTGCCCTCTTTTTCCCCTTTTGTCTTTTTTTACAATTTCCAGTGCCGGATTTTCGCTTACAGCTTTATAAATTTCATTGCGAAGTTCTTCCGTATCCATGGCAAGAATATTTACCGCCTGGATTTGCACCTGTGACATTCGTTGAGACTGCTTTTGACTCTGTTTTTGTACAAAATTTTGATTCAGCTTTGCCAATTTATAGTTTCTCTAAAAGATTGAATATATTGATTATAGCATAAATCACCTTCAATCAGTATACTCACGAATATGAAACAGTTAGAAGAATTCGGCATCCGTATTCCAGAAATACTTTTGCCAAAAAACATTGATTTATCTACATGGTCGGTTATTGCCTGTGATCAGTACACACAGGACAAAGCATATTGGAAAAAGGTTGAAGAAACTGCTGCCGGTAAACCTTCTACCCTTAATTTGATTTTACCAGAAGTTTATCTTGGTTCAGAAGACAAGCCTCAGCGTATTGAAAAAATTCGTTCTACAATGAAAGACTATCTTGCACAGGGTGTTTTTGATGCTCCTCGAAATTGCTTTGTTTATATGGAACGAACTACTGCATTCGGACGTACTCGAAAAGGCCTTGTTGCTCAGATTGATTTAGAAACTTATGAATGGAAGCCTTTCAGCAAAGCAAATATTCGTGCAACAGAAGCTACAATCGTAGAACGTATTCCTCCTAGAATGGAAATTCGTCGTGGTGCTGCACTGGAACTACCACACATTATGCTTCTTGTAAATGATAAGGATGATTTGCTGGTAGGCGGATGTAAACCAACTGATGGCCGTGCCCCAATTTACAGCGGAAAGCTTATGAGCAACGGCGGAGAAATTACAGGCTGGGCTCTGGAAAGTGAGGCTGACATTGAAAAAGTTACTTCAGCCGTAAACAAAATTGCAGAAGCAAACAAAGCTGATGATGGTTCTACCTTCTTGTTTGCAGTTGGTGACGGGAACCATTCTCTGGCAACTGCAAAAGCTGTTTGGGATGAATACAAGAAAGAACATCCCGAAGATACAGACAGTTCAGTTCGCTATGCATTGATTGAAATTGTAAATATTTACGACACAGGACTTACTTTTGAACCAATTCACCGCGTAATCTTTAATATTGATTCAAGAGCTCTGATTGCCAAACTGGCAGAAAAACTTGAAGGTACGGCAAAAGAAGTTGCAGATGCTGCAGAACTGGAAAAAGCAGTCAAAAACAGCTGGGCAAACTTTGGCTTTGACTTTGTAGAAAATGGTCAGCAGAAATACATTTTACTGGAAACTGGAATAAAAGAACTGGCAGTTGCACGTCTTCAGCCAGAGATTGATGCTTTCTTAAAGGATGCTCCAGCTGCGCATGTTTGTGAAGGTGATGTATGCAAAATGGTAAAACCAGAAATTGACTATATTCACGGAACAGAAGAAGTTCTGGCTTTAGGTAAAAAAGAAAATGCCGTAGGAATCCTTCTTCCACCAATCGCAAAAGATTCTTTCTTTGAAACAATCAACGGTCGTGGTCCACTTCCTCGCAAGAGCTTTAGCATGGGCGAAGCCGACGAAAAACGTTTCTATCTGGAATGCAGAAGATTGTTTAAGTAAATTTTAATTTATGATTGTAATATTCCCGACTTTCTGACAACGTCGTTTACAAAGTTGGGCAATTTCATTTTCATCTTTTTGAACAAGAAGACAGCGGCGAGAACCGTTGTCTTTTTTATTTAACTGACAAACTGCTTCAAAGGTTGTACCGCTGCCTGCAAAAAAATCAAGAATAACAGCATCAGAAGGCATCTGAGTTATTTCAATCAAATGAGTAATTAAATCTACTGGTTTAGGATTGTCAAAAAGGCCTTTTTCTCCTAACAGCTGGTCCAGATGAGTCTGTGCAGAACGAGTTGTTTCAACTTTTTCAATTATGTTACGGGGAATCACCTCTGTAGGGGTGTCATTAAAAACTTTTTTACGGGGAACTGAATCGTACTCAGGTGCGTCCCCCCAATAAATGCGATTATCGGCAATCAGTTCATCCATTTCATTGCGGCTAAGCTGCCACTGACGGGTCCAGACCTTGCCACCTGGGGAAGTAATACTGTAATAATTGTGATGGTTTGGATTAGAACGCTGCTCTGTAAAGGAAATGCTGCCACTAAACCAGTTTCCACGAGCGTCGTTATCAGCATTTTTTGTAGCCCATTGGGTGTATTCAACTTCCCGGAAGGGCTTCAGATTTTTTTTATTTTTTGCATAACAAAGCGTATGCTGCTGAAGGGTGCGGGACCATGTATCTTTTTTACCCTTACCATGAAGCCACATAAAATCATTTACAAAGTTTTCTTCGCCAAAAATCTGATCACACAAAAGTTTAAGCACATAAAGTTCACTTTGATCTATGGCAATAAAAATGCACCCCTCTTCCTGCAGAAGTTCCCGGGCAAGTATCAGTCGGCGGTTCATAAAACTGAGCCATCTACTATGTTTATCACCCTTTTGGGAAAAATCATCATTATAGGTAAAGTCATTTCCTGTATTATAGGGAGGATCTATATAAATAAGATTTACTTTGAATTGTTTCTCTGAAAGGAATTTTAGAACTGGATAATTGTCACCAATAAAAAGAGTATGATTAAAATCTGATGGAGAAAAATCCAGTTCCGGAACAGGCTGATTATCCCATTGTTCAGGATAATCAGTCCAGGAAATTTGAAAAGCCACTTTAGATAGCTGCTAAACCTTTTTCCAGGTCTGCAATAATATCATCTACGTTTTCCAAACCTACAGAAACGCGAACCATACCACCGTCAATTCCAGCAGCAACTAACTGTTCGTCTGTAAGCTGGCGGTGAGTAGCAGATGCTGGATGTAAAACACAAGTTCGGATATCTGCAACGTGTACTTCATCACAGGCAAGTTCAAGAGCATCCATAAAGCGAACTGCAGCGTCACGACCACCTTTTATACTGATTGAAATTACGCCACAAGTTCCAAGTGGAAGATATTTCTTTGCTCTTTCGTAGTAAGCATCCCCTTCAAGTCCTGGGTAAGAAACTTTTGCTATTTTGTCAGAAGCTTTGAAGAATGCAGCAACCTTTTTTGCGTTCTGACAGTAACGTTCCATACGAATTGGCAATGTTTCCAAGCCCATATTCAAATAGAATGCTGATTGAGCAGCTGGGTAACATCCAAAATCGCGCATAAGCTGAGTGCGGGCTTTTACAATGTAAGCAGCCTTTCCAAAATCGCCAACATAACGAAGTCCATGGTAAGATTCATCTGGTTCTACCATATCAGCAAATTTTCCAGTTGCTTTATATGCTTTTTCCCAATCAAAATTTCCAGAATCAACGATTGCACCACCGCCCTGAATTGCATGACCGTCCATATATTTTGTTGTTGAGTGAACTACAATATCAGCACCCCATTCAAATGGGCGACAGAGAACTGGTGTTGCAAATGTATTATCAATAATAAGTGGAAGATTATTGTCATGTGCAGCCTTTGCCCAAAGTTCAAAATCAAAAACTGTAAGAGCTGGATTTGCAATTGTTTCACCAAAAATACATTTTGTATTAGGTTTGATTGCCTTTACAATTTCATCATAAGTTGCATTTACATCAACCCAGATACATTCAATGCCAAGCTTTTTAAGAGTAAAGCCGAACAAGTTGATTGTTCCACCATAAATTGATGATGATGCAATAAAGCTGTCGCCAGCAGAACAGAGGTTCAAAACCGAAAGCAAAGTTGCTGCCTGACCTGAAGAAGTAAGCATACATCCAACACCGCCTTCCAAATCTGCAATTTTCTTTTCAACTGCATCACAAGTAGGATTTGCAAAACGTGAATACATGAATTCAGTTGGTTTGTCAAAAAGAGCTGCAACGTGATCACAACTGTCAAAACGGTATGTTGTACTCTGTACAATTGGAATAGTTCCAGGTCCACCGTTTTCTGGTTTGTATCCTGAATGTAAAACTTTAGTCTCGATTTTCATTTTTTACCTCTAATAATCTGTGTCCTTATATTAATGGTGGAATAATCTTATACCATTAAATGCCATTACCATTCCGTAGCCGTCTGCAGCTTGGATTACTAAGTCGTCGCGAACTGATCCACCTGGCTGAGCAATTACTGTTACACCAGATTTTTTTGCACGGTCAATGTTGTCTCCAAATGGGAAGAATGCATCAGAACCAAGAGCAACGTTTGTGTTCTTTGAAATCCATTCAGCTTTTTCTTCACGTGTAAATACAGCTGGTTTTACCTTGAAGATGTTCTGCCATTTACCTTCAGCAAGAACGTCCATGTATTCTTCGCCAATGTAAACATCAATTGCATTATCGCGGTCTGCACGTTTAATTCCGTCTACAAACTGAAGTCCCAAAACCTGTGGACTCTGGCGTAACCACCAGTTATCAGCTTTCTGACCAGCAAGGCGAGTACAGTGAACACGACTCTGCTGTCCAGCACCAATACCAATTGCCTGTCCGTCTTTTACGAAACAAACTGAGTTAGACTGTGTATATTTAAGAACGATAAGAGAAATGAGAAGGTTTCTCTTGTCATCTTCAGACATTGTCTTATTTTTTGTAACGATGTTAGAAAGAGCAGATTCTTCATCAATTTTAAGGAAGTTGTGTCCCTGTTCAAAAGTAACACCAAATACCTGTTTTGTTTCTGTTGCAGCTGGAACATAGTTTGGGTCAATCTGAATTACACAGTAGTTTCCGTTTTTCTTAGCCTTAAGGATTTCCAAAGCTTTTGCAGAATAACCTGGAGCAATTACACCATCAGAAACTTCTTTTTTAATCAACAAAGCAGTAGCTTCATCACATTCATCAGAAAGAGAAATAAAATCACCAAATGAAGACATACGGTCTGCACCACGAGCACGAGCATAAGCACATGCCAAAGGTGTAAGTTCAACATTGTCTGTAAAGTAGATTTTCTTAAGAGTGTCTGAAAGTGGAAGTCCAACTGCAGCACCTGCAGGAGAAACGTGTTTAAAAGATGTAGCAGCAGGAAGTCCAGTTGCTTCTTTTAATTCTTTTACTAACTGCCAGCCGTTCAAAGCATCAAGCAAGTTAATGTATCCAGGTCTTCCGTTTACAACAGTGATTGGAAGATCGCCATTTTCCATGTAAACCTTTGCAGGTTTCTGATTTGGATTACATCCATATTTAAGTTCGAGTTCTTTCATGTCTGTAAATATAGACGAAAAACCGAAATTCTTCAATGTTACTCCGAATCTGTTTCTGCTTCTGCATCCTCTGATTCTTCATCTTCTTCCGGCAGTGGTGCAGGAGGATTTTCAATTTCATCAAAAATTGGTTTTGCAGTTTTGCTGATTGTAAAAATAACCAGTTCTGGAATAAAGAATAATCCTAAAATAGTAACAATCGGAATAACAAACATAATGGCAATTTCTGCCACAACTACAACAATTGTAAGCATTGTTGTTTTAAAATGCTGAACGGTAAGCCCCGCAGAGTTTCTGATAGTATTTTTGATTGAATTTGTATATCGTGCAATCAAAGCGTAGGAATAGAAATTCAGAATTATCAGAACCAGAGTTACAATAAATGCCCCTAAAATAAACAGAAGGTTCATTTCACCAGATTTTATCAAGGTTCTCCACATGAAAAAACACAAAGCAGTACAAGGACTTGTTATACAAAGCATAATTGTTCCCTGCATAAAATCCTGTTTAAAAGCTTTAAAGAACATTTTCACAACACTGACTTCTTCTTCATTTACCATTTTCAATGAAACATAAAAGGCCGCACAGGTTGAAGCACCGATTGTAACCAAAGGAATACTGCATACAACCCACAGAATATTTAATAAAAGAAAATTTATGATTTTTTTAAGTGTATTCATGACTTTATTATACTAATTTTGATAGAGTTTTAGAATGTTTCCTGCCACAAAAGTTGCATTTGACTGATTGATAGGACGATTCACCAAAACAATCACAGAAAGCTTCTCTTTTGTATCATAAAAATTATAGGAATTAAAAACGTTTGTTGTTCCAGAATGAAAGATTGTATTATCACGGCAATAAAGCCCAAATCCATAAGATTCTGAATCAATCATCTGTTTAAAAGAACTCTTCTTCACTATTTTTCCATTAGTAAAGTTTACATTCCATTTGAACAAATCCACAACAGAGCTATTCAAATCTCCACAACCAATAGCCAGACTGGCTGGAATACTGTAATAGCGGCCACGATAATCATAACCTTTAGCGTCTGTCTGCTGGAAATTCAAATTTGAATTATTCATGCCACAGGGATTAAAAATATTATTTTTAATATAAGATACATAAGTTTTTCCCGTAACTATTTCTATGATTTTTGCCAGAAGATAATAATTTGTATTGCAATAAAAATATGTGCTGTCTGGAGTGGCCAGCAACGGTGCATCATAGAAATATGTAAGGACGATATTTTCATCAAGAGGTTTGTTCGCAAGCTGATTTTTTTCTATATGGCGATAAATATTTTTTGGAAAAAAATCGTCTGCTGCGTTTATATGGTCTGTAAGCCCCGAACGCATATTTAATAGCATACGGATTGTTATTTCATCCCCATGCTCATATTCTGGAAAAAATTTAGAGAGTTTGTCATCCAAAGAAAGCTTATGTTTTTGGACCAATTGCATTATTGCGGCTGCAGTCATCTGTTTTGTAATTGAACCTGCCTCAAAAGTTGTATTCAATCCAATTGGTTCTAAATTGTCTGAATTTGTATCACAAGGGCCATAACCTTTTGCAAAAATAATTTTTTTACCTTTTCCGATAAGCACAGCACCTTGAAAATTCTGCTGAATCAAATAGGAATCTACCTGATTTGCAAAATCCGAATATTTTTCTTCAATAATGGATTCTTCATTCCAGTTTTTATTTTTTATTGAAGAACAGGAGTTAAAAACAAAAGAGAGGATAACAACCCCGGCTCCCAAGTAACGCCAAAGTTTTTTTCCTCTCTTCATACTCTCTCTCCTATTTTATTACAAGAAGGCTTATTTATTCTTGTTGATTACTCTTGTTTCAGCTTTTCCTGTTTCCAAATCAATGTATCTCACAAAAAGCGAAACCTTATTATCTTCATTCAAAGAAGTCCAGATTTCATTTGTAAGAGAATCAATATCTCCAGAAAGCTTCACTTTTACTGGTTCACCCTCAAAACTTGGTAAAGGATTTCCGTCTCCCATATATGTGTGGATGTAGTGTCCCTCGCCAGCAACCGGTGCATCATATGTATAAGTAAAACGTAAAGTATTATCTGGATTTCCGTTATCACTCTTCAAGATTGAAAGTGAATAATTGTAGTTACCTTCAACATCAAGCAAAGATGAAATACGTGGTGTGTAGTTTGGTGCATCGTGTTCGTATTTGCGGCTACGGAGAGACTGTTCAAATGTAAGACCTTTTTTAAGACCTTCAAAAATTGTATCAGTCTGATCACCGTTTGTTACGATTGTTTTCTTGCCCAATTCACGAACTGCAGCATAAATAATCAAGCTTGGATCTCCAGCAATCAGACTTGGATCAAAAGCTTTTGTACGGATTACATCAGTTCCGTCTTCCTGTTCTGTAACAAAAACACGGTTGCGGCTACCTGCACTTCGACCCATAGTCCAATATGCAGAAACTGCTTTTTTCCCATCTTCCGAAAGACCTGCAATAATTCCACGTCCTGGATAAGTTGTGCTGCTCAATTCTGATTTTAAATCTACAATCTTCATATTTTCCTCATTATTCAATTATTTATTTACATCGTATCCATCAATCTTGGCAACTTCATCATGCTGATTCTGAAGGTATTCCATTACCTTATCAATTGTCTTCTGTTTTGGATCCGGTTCATCTGCTGGAAGCGCTTCAAGAACATCATTTCTAAATTTCTTACAGTTGATTACTGGACTTGCAGTCAAAGTAACTTTTCCAGGTTCAAGAATATCCGAAAGCATATCATCTGGACTTTCAGGATTAATGCGCAGACAGTTTCCATTTATAGAAACCAGAATCATGTTGTCGAATAAACGCAAATAACTGTCAATTTCTCGCAAACCACGTTTTGTTTCTGGTTTTCCTGGACGATACCGAGTTCCACTTGGGAATACAAGAATTACCTGTCCACGTTTTTTGCAGGCATCCATAGCACGCATAGCTGCAAAGTTGATTTTGCGGGCCTTCTGTTCCTCTGCCTGCAATTCTTCTTCTGTAGCACCTTTTGCTTCTATTGCATTCAAACTTCTTGTAGGATAAATTACTACACGAGTAAAACCTTCTGTGAATGCACGAACCCCCGCACTTGCTTCGTTCAATTTCATTCCGGCAACTGCAACAATTCTAGATGCAAAGTCTTTTGCCCATGGTTCGCCCTGTTTTTCAAGTAAGTAAATAATTGCTGGTAAATCAAGATTTGTATAATGCTCCATCAAAATCAAACCTGATTTACCTTCCTTTACAACAGCATCATAAAAAGCTTTAAAATTCTCTACGTTTCCTAATCCAGCTTCTGAATTGAATGTATCATCAAGAAGCTTTGTCATGTACTTTCTGTTTTCCATGTTTGCTTCTTCGTAAACTTTAGTTTCATCAATTTTAGCTGCAGCACGAGAACTTTTTACCATTGCAGTAAACAAATCACCGTACTTTTCTTTTAGTGTATATCCCATAAGTTTTTATTTTTACCCCTGAATATATAGTTAATTTACATTATATTCTATTTTTAGTTCTTTGTACACGTTCCATAATTTCTCTATTTTTTTGTTATACACCAATTAATATCTTCCTTTTTTACCCAAATAAATTATAATTATAATATGAAAAAGATACTATTTTTAACACTCTCTGCACTTTGTCTTACTTTTACAAGTTGTGCAAAATCTAATGAAACTCCAAGAGTTATAGACAACAAAGATAACAGCCTTACAATCACAAGAATTGATGAGGATGAAAAAGCTATTAGATTTAATAAAAAATTTGATGGCTTTAATGATGTTACAATTATTGATACTGCAGCTTCTACAAAAAAGAATTCTGTAGCGGTCAATCTCTCTGATTATTCTGATAAACAGGTTTTACTTGAACTTAAATGTGATATCAGAATTGATGATCCTAAAAATTCCAACAGTGAATTAATCTGGATTATTAATGAAATTGCATCAAATTTTCCTCAGTTATACAGAGGCCGCATTCAATCTGGCAAATGGATTACAATTTCTGAAAATCTATTTGTTGAACTAGGAAAGAACCGTTCTCTCTACATCTCTCCTGTAGGACTTCCTAAGAATGCAAAAATTTACATTAAGAATTTCTCTCTTAAAGTTTCAGGGGATGAGATTGGTCAGAATGCCATGGAAGTAAAAACATGGACAGAAGCTGCAAGTATAAAGGAAAAATACAAAGGCATTTTTGATTACTTTGGTATTGCCGTTACTTACAAGGAAGAATTGTCTAAACCTGAAGTTCAAAAAGGTCTTGCTTATCAGGCAGACTGTATTACTATGGGAAATGAATTTAAACCTGATTTCATTTTCAACTGGCAGCAACCACAGACATTTACAGAGTTTACTGGTAAAGATGGAAAGGCATACAAGGTTCCTTCAGTTCCTCCAAAATTTACAACTGTAGATAAATGTCTTCAGATTTGTAAAGACAATGGACTTAAAATGCGTGGGCATGTTCTTGTATGGCATTCCCAGACTCCAGACTGGTTCTTCTATGAAAACTGGGGGCTCAACAACAATAAAACCCTTGTTTCAAAAAATGAAATGGCTGCCCGTCAGGAATGGTACATTAAAACAGTTCTTGAACACGTTGCCGACTGGGAAAAGAAAAACAACAATGGTGAACATATTATTTTTGCCTGGGATGTTGTAAATGAAGCTGCTTCAGATGGTGCTAACGCTTCTCATTATTTACGCGGTGCCGATACAAGCAAATGGTATGCAGTTTATGAAGATGTTTCATTTATTGTCGATGCTTTCACCTTCGCAAACAAATATGCTCCAAAAGATGTAAAGCTTTGTTACAATGACTATAACACTTATGCAGATAACAAGTTGAACGCAATCTGCAAGATTATTGATGCTATTCAGGCTGAACCAAAAGCTCGAATTGATGCAGTAGGTATGCAGTCGCATATGAAGATTGATTATCCTGGAACTAAGGCTTTTGAAAAGGCAGTAAATACATTAACTGCAAAAGGCTTAAATGTTCAGATTACAGAAATTGATATTGCAAACGGAAAAGCCACTTATAATTCAACACAACTTAAGAAAGTTTACAAAGATTATTTTGAGCTTTTCATTAAATGTCGTAAAACTGCAGACAAAAAAGGTATTGAAGGCGTTACAGTTTGGGGTATTAATGATGAAACTACATGGTTAAATGCTATGCAGGAATACAAAGGACACACACAGTATCCTTTGCTTTTCAAGAATAAAAACTATATATGTAAGCCAGCCTTCTACGGCGTTATAGAAGCCGCAGAAGAAAAATAGGATGTAGTTTCAGTTCATTATTCGACAGGCTCACCAACCGCGTAGGTTTTCTGAGCTTGTCGAAGGAACTAACCTCGTATGAATACTGGAATCTTTTCAAGTGGAGCTGGAACAGTTATGCACTGGCCTCCATCATATTCTTTTCCCTCAAAAATATCTTTCCATTTTTTTCCATCAGCTAAACCAGGAAGATAAACAGTTCTTTCCCGAGCTCCTGCTTCCATTACTGGACAAACCAGATAATCAGAACCAAACATATATTCATCTTCTACTTCCCAGGCACATTCATCACTAGAAAAATCATACAAAAGAGGACGCATTACAGGTGTACCTTTTTCATGGGCTGTTTTCATCTGCTCTTTTATGTAAGGTCTTAAACTTTCACGAAGCTTAAGATACTTAGTAAGAATCTCATAAATATCTTCTCCAAAGCTCCATACCTCATTATCCTGTCCAGATTCCATCTGCTTAATCTGATGTCCTCGGATCTCATGGTAAGGCTTTTCCAACTGATGAAATGGAGGGCGTTCTCCGTGCAAACGCATTACAGGACAGAAGCATCCCCACTGGAACCATCGTACCAGTAACTCTTTAAACTGTTCATCACGAATATCTCCACCTAAGAATCCGCCAATATCTGTTGTCCACCAAGGAATTCCTGCAATAGCCATGCTTAAACCAGCCTGTACCTGATTACGGAAGGAACGGAAATCAGAATGAACATCTCCGCTCCACACAACTGCACCAAATTTTTGGGAACCAGCCCATGCACATCGTACAAGACTTAATGGCTGTGCAACTTTTTCTTCCTTAAGCCCATCATACCAGGCCTTTGCATAGTAATAAGGATAGATGTTTGAACATTCCATTGCAGGTCCAATATGATATTTATAATGTTCAAACTCGTAAATTCCATATTCAGGCTCTGCTTCATCCAGCCAGAAAAGCTGAATACCTTTTTTGAAGTAATTTTCCTTACATTTTTCCCAAACGTACTTTCTTGTTTCTGGATTAGTCGTATCAAAGAAAACAGTATTTCCCATCCAGTCCATATTAAAGCCGTCTTTTTTATCAAAGCTGATTAAAAGCCCATTCTGAGCCATTTCTTCAAAATTTTCACTGCGTTCATCAATTGTTGGCCAAACGCTAACCATAAGCTTCACATTAAGTTCACTAAGTTCTTTTACCATTCCTTCTGGATCCGGCCAGTCTTCTGGGTCAAACTTAAAGTCTCCCTGGCAGGACCAATGGAAAAAGTCGATTACAATTACATCCAGCGGCAAACCACGGCGACGATACTCTTTTGCTACCTGAATTACTTCATCCTGATTTTTGTAGCGAAGTTTACACTGCCAGAATCCCATAGCAAAATCAGGCATCATTGGTGTACGACCAGTTGCAGCAGTATAATTTTCTTCACATTCAGCAGGAGTTCCGCAGGTCACCCAGTAATCAATTTTTTTAGTTTGCTCCGCAGTCCACACAGTTCCATTTGTACCAAAGCTTACTGTACCAATTGCAGGGTTGTTCCAGAAAAATCCATAACCTCGGCTGGAAATCATAAAAGGAACAGATGCCTGAGAATTTTTCTGAGAAAGCTCCCAAACGCCACCTTTTTTATCCAAATGAGAATCCTGATACTGCCCCATACCAAAGATTTTTTCATCATCGTAGGCTTCAAACCGAACTGTTGCCTTAAAATTAAATGTATTAGGATTATTTTTTAATTCGCGACCAGGATTATTTGTTGGAACACAGAATCTGTCAATTCGCCAGCGATTACGCCACTGTTCTTCAAAAAGAAGCTCTGGTTCATTTCCATCAACTTTCCAGAAGCTTATCCAGTTTTCATAATTAACCTGAACCTGCAGTTTTCCGTTTGTAAGACTGGCAATTTGTCCGATTGTCTTTTCAACACCATCAAAATGCTTTGCCCATGGATAAGTTGTATCTACATCTTCTATTTTTATTACAACTTCCGATGATGAAAAATTTTCTTCCAAAGCCCAATTGTTTTTATCCATAAACCGATCTTTAGTCATTCTTACACGAACCGAATCTTTTCCCCAAGGTTCAATCCATACAGTTCCAAATCCATCTTCAATTATCAATTTATTATTTTGTTTCTTAATCATAAATAAATTGTAAAAGTGAAATTTTCCAAGGTCAAGAAATATGTACATAAAAGAAATACCAATCACTAGGATTAATTTATCCTACATAAAGAAAATTGATGGAACAGAGATGTCAGTCATCAGCGTATCAGTGATACGCTGATGACTGACATCTCTGTTCCAGATCAAGACACGAAGTGGCTTGCGGCGAGGCTTCAACGCTCCATAAAATATGAACCAGTGCTCCGCTTTTTCTAAACATTTCTATATGTACGATTTTTCTAAACTTTTCATTATTTTCTTCCGATATTTAAAAAGTATAAATTTACCATAAAAAGGATGTTAGGTATTATGAAAAAAACAGTCATCAGTATTTTAGTCGCTATATTTACAATTTTCACAACTTTTGGTTGTAAAGTTTCTTTTTCAGACGGAGATTACCTTACAAAACCAGATGTCGAAGCAAAAGATGGCTTAGTTTCAATTTCTATTCCAATTCAGAGCAGTGACACACTTTATATCAATTTATACAGAAAAGATACCTCTTCAGATGAAGATCAAATTGTTAACCTGGGGCTTCTTTACCCTTCCGCAATTGAATCCACAGGAACAGTATATATTTTCCTGGACAGCATGGTGGTAAGAAATCATACTTACACATATATGGCCCGTTACTGTGAATCGGACGGATATTATATGACAGAATGGTCAAATGAAGTTACAGTTTCAGGTGGATATGAAGAAACAACAATACTAAAGTATAAAGACAACGGAGCCACTTTTGCAGTAAATGAAACTGATTATACACTTAGACTTGTAGGAAATATTCTTGAACCAGATGTTGAAGGCTTTGAACCTATGCTTATTGTTTCAAATGGTTCTAAAACTCAAGTCTTCAAAATTCAAAATGAAGAAAAAGCTTCACAGGAGGAAAATACTGAAGAAACAGAGCAAAAAAACGTTCTTCAGAACAATTTGATTATTTCTCTTCGCGGATATCTCCCAAGTGATTTCTTAAATACAAATATAACTATTGTTGGAATCGTAGGACAGAAAGTTGAAAAAACAGTATCTGTCAATCAGGAATCTAATGAAACCGGTTCTATCAAACGTATTTTCTGGACAGAACCAACAGAAATCCGCATAAAAGGATATCAGGACAAAACTTTCTTCATTCCATCATTTAATGGAAGTGATGGAGTTGATTATTCCAGAAATGCTTTAGTATATTAATTCCATGCCTTTAATTCTGTATCTGGCATTTTTTTAGAATTACAATTTATTATGACAATTGAACAAATTTTGAGAAAATGTTAAGTTACATACCATGAATATACTAGTCGCACTATGCGCAATTGGTGCCGAAAAGATTCTCGGCAACGAAATAAAACATTTAGGTTATAAACTCATCAGTAACGCACCTGGACGTGTATCTTTCTCAGGTGACGATGCAGCCCTTTTCCGTGCAAATCTTTGTTTAAGAACAGCAGATCGTGTTTATCTTCAGTTAGCACAGTACAACGCCATGGATTTTGATGATTTGTACGATGGAGCCTACAGCATTAACTGGCAGGATTATTTAAAAAAAGATAGCAAAATTGTTGTTGATAAGGTCAGAACTTACAAAAGTAAATTGAATTCAGAGCATTCTGTTCAAGGAATGGTTCATAAGGCAATTTATTCAAAACTTGGTGACGTTTGGCATATGGCTTCTCTCCCTGAAACAGGGGAACAGAGTGATATCCGGGTTTACATTGACGACAATCAGGTTTTGATTCTTCTTGATCTTTCAGGACTTCCTTTACACAAACGTGGCTACCGTGTAGATGGCGGTATTGCTCCAATGCGTGAAACCATGGCAGCTGTTCTTCTTCAAGAAATGATGTGGCGCCGTAAAACACCACTTCACGATCCTTTCTGTGGTTCAGGAACAATTGCAATTGAGGCAACATTATATGCTTTCAATGTTGCACCTGGTTTTGGCCGTCGTTTTGCAATTGAAAATCTTCCAATTTATAACGAAGCTCTCGCAAAAGAAATAAAACAAAAAGAAGCAGAACAAATTCGCACAGACGTTGAAGTCAGAATTACAGGTTCCGACATAGATGATAAAGCAGTTGCAAGAGCAAAACAGAATGCTGAATATGCCTGTGTTATGGCAGGAAGAGCCTTAAAATCCATTGGAATCAGCAAACACATCCAAAGACCTGATTTTATTCAGTCTGATTTTCAGGATCTTTCCGCACCTTATGATTCTGGACTAATTCTCTGCAACCCACCATACGGTGAACGTCTTGGTGATGAAGACCAGGCTCGCGAACTGTACAAGAACATGAACAGTCTTTGGACAGAATTCCCAGGATGGGATTTAGGAATTATTACATCCAACGAAGAATTCCAGGATAGCTTTGGACATAAAACTTCATCTATTAAAAAGCTAAAAGCTGGAAACTTGGATACAGCTTTCTATATTTACAAAAGAAATGCTCCAGGAGAGAAAAAATGGCAATAGTTGTTGAACATGACAAAAGAAAGCAGGAAATTCTTCAAAAATCTCTTGATGTCTTTATTGATGAAGGCTACGAAGATGCAACCTTTCAGAAAATTGCTGACCGTTGTGGAATAACTAGAACAACACTTTACATTTATTTCAAAAATAAGCATGAGATTTTTTTAGGCAGTATTAAAGAACTGTTAGGGGAACTGGAATCTACTCTTATACAGATTATAAAAAAGCCTGGAATTTCCTGTGAACAGGGACTAAGAGAACTTTTAATGGCCCTAACTGATTCCTGTGAAAGCAACAAAAAGCTTTTCAGTGTTCTCTTGAACTATTTAATTCAGTTGAAAAAATCTGGCGGTGATCCCAACGAAAGAGTACGCCGCAGAGTTGTAAAATTACGTCATCTTTTAAGCACCATTTTAATCAAGGGAATTAAAAACGGGGAATTCAAAGATATAAATGTAAAAGATGTGAATGAACTTCTGTACTGTCTGATTGAAGCCTCAATTTTCAGAATTGCTGTCTTGAATCAAGATAACATTACAGAGATTCGTGGTTCATTGAACACAGCTGTAGATTCGATTTTAGTTTAATAATAATTGCATAAAAAAGCCCTTCGGCAAGCTCAGAAATCAAACTTTTCTGAACATACCGAAGGGCTTTTTTATATATATTCAATTAGTACTTAGCCTTTCTCAAACGTACCTGCTCAATATCTTCACAGAACAACTGTCTCAAGTCATTCAAACCAAGAGCCATAAGAGCCATACGGTCAATACCAATACCCCAGGCAAGAACTGGACAGTCAAGCCCCATAGCTTTTGTAACCTCTGGACGGAAAATACCAGATCCACCAAGTTCGAACCATCCCAAAACTGGATGTTTAATATGAACTTCAATTGAAGGTTCTGTAAATGGGAAGTAACCAGGAACATACTTAACTTCTTCTGCTCCAGCAATTTCTGTAGCGAACATTTTAAGCATACCCAAAAGGTCGCGCAATGTTACATCGTTACCAGCAATAATACCTTCTGTCTGGTAGAAGTCTGACAAGTGTGTAGCATCTACTTTGTCGTAGCGGAAACAGCGGGCAATACCAAAGTATTTTCCAGGAACTTCAGCCTTGTGCAACTGATGTGCAGAAAGAACTGTACCCTGTGAACGCAAAATCAAGCGACGTGTAAATTCATTATCGAATGTGTAATTCCAACCGCGAGAACCAGTATTTCCACCATTCTGATGAACAGCTTTAACATTACTCAAATAAGGTTCTTCAATCATTTTTGCATGAGTTGGATTCTTCAAACGGTAAACATCATGAATATCACGAGCAGCGTGGAACTGAGGCATGAACAAAGCATCACCATTCCAGAATTCTGTTTCTACAAGTGGACCATCAAATTCCTGAAAACCAAGAGAAACAAGCTTATCTTTTACAGATTCCAAGAACTGAACATAAGGATTTGTACGACCAGGAATAATACGTGCAGGTGGAATAGCAATATTGTATCCACGGAATGTACCATTTTTCCAGTCACCAGTAGAAAGCATTTTTGGTGTGATTTCACCAATTTCATTACCTGTAATACCAGCTTTTTTAAGTTCATCCTTAACTTTCTCAAAACCTTCGCTAAGTTTGTAGAATACAGTCTCACGTTCAATCATTTTGAAAGGAGCATCTGCAGCACCACGTTTTTTTGCCAAGCCCGACATAACTTCTGCTTCTTCAGCAGAAAGATCTTCTTTATTCAAAAGACCATCAGCAGCTTCACAAGCTTTTTTAATCAAGGCTGAAGTTACTGTAATACGAGAAGGCAACGAAGCTCCTGTATATTCAACCTTCTTTTCAGCATTCATTTTAAGAACGCCTTCTTTTACTAAAGGACCGAATGCAGAACCTACATCCTTCTGTTCAAGAGCAACACCTGATGCAATTTCTGGCATTGTGTGAGCACCATTGTCTTTCAAGAATTTAACCATTCTTTCTTCAACAGTACCTGTTTTAGCCATTGCACGACCCATATCTGTAATTTCAAAATATGTATGTGGAGTTCTGCGAATTTCCTTTAAAAGTTCCTTTCCAGAAAGCCAAGAGAAAGCCTGATTTGCATGACCTTCCTTATAATCCAATTCCTTCTGGAGTTTTTCTGATGTAAGTTCATCCTTACCTGTGTACTTTAACAAAACTTTAATTTCAAGCGGATGAAGATTTTTAATTGTATTTTTGATATCCATAATTTTCCTCGGTGGCAAAATATTTATACCACAAAAAAATGAAGCCGGTAAATCTTTTAGATTATACCGGCTTTAATTTTACACTATTTTAGATAAAAACAAAATAGGTTAGCGTGTGAATTTTACGTAAGCTGACCACTGAGCCTTTCTCTGTCCACGGTCATCTTTGAAATACTTCTGAGATTCAGGTTTCAAGTATTTATATCCATGATACTTATATTCTTTTTCAAAATCCTGAAGACAAGCAATAGCTGTATTCATTGCTTCACCACGATCATATGTTACATAAAGTGTTTCATAATAAATACGAACTTCATCATAGATTGGTGAATATTCAATTTTTACAGAAGCATTTTTATCTGTAATGTGCTGTTCTTCTGGAACAATTACATATGTAGAAGTTTTTTCTGCTTCAAATTTTTCTCTTTCAAAAGGATCGTCACTAAGTGGTTCTGCAGCAAGCATTCCACCAAATACTGTCAAACAAGCAATTAAAGCTAAGAATTTTTTCATATTCGCACTCCAAAATATTTTACTTTTTTAATACACTGAATACTCGATTATTTTACCGCATTCTAGAAAAAAATCAAGATTAAATATATATCGTCCAGAAGATATTCCTATTGTAGGAATATCTCTTATCAGTACAGAACCTGTAATCTCTTTGGGTTTATTTTTTATAATTGCCCTATAATATTCACGGACAGCATTTTTTAAAGCATCATACGCCGCATCTTTCAATCCAGGAAAGCCTTTCTTTAAATCCCCGTAACCTACTCCCTGTATAACAGGATTTTTTATAGAACTCCATAAATTGTAAGTTCGTATCTGTGATTTATTTCTTGTATATTCACACCAGCAGTTAAATTTATCTTCCTGTATCCATGGAGAGACATACTTAATTCCAGGAGCCAGACTGGAAGCTGGTACTATTTCTTCAATTTCCAGATATTCTTCTATGCCACGCTGAATATCCGATGGTGTATATATAAAATTCCAGCCATAAACCATTCCAGAAATCAAAAAAGGAGCAACTTCTTTTATACTTTTTATTGGATAATCAAAAGGGCCTGCTTCCAGATTCTGTGCATCTTCCAGTTCAGGATAGGCATCCAATTCAGCCCACAAAGGAATACGTATATGCTGCACCACTGAAGGAGTCTGAGCAAAAACTACCCCTTCAAAGAGAAGCAAAATACTCAAAATAATTATTTTTTTTATTTGTACGAATTTTTCCATATTTTCAACGGATGAATTCTCATTCTTATTACAAAATATAACCATGCAGCCAAAAATCCAAACAAATGAGTCATATGAGCTACGTTAGAAGCTGTAAAAAACTGACTTCCCAACTCAATAATCGCATAAATCAGAACCATTACAGGTGCAGGAACTGGTATAAATCCCCAGATATAAATAATTGAACGAGGAAAGAAAACCGCATATGCAAACAGAACTGCATAGACGGCCCCACTAGCACCCAGAAGAACAATATTGTAGTACCCCGTAAATTTATATACCAGATATGAAAAAAATCCGCTTAATGCTCCAGTTACCATATAAAAAAGACAGAACTCTTTTGAACCTATGGTCTTTTCCAATGGAAGTCCAAAAACCAGTAAACCAAGCATATTAAAAAAAACATGGGATTTATTAGAGTGCAAAAACATATATGTAATGAACTGCCAGTACATTCGTCCTTTTTCAAGTCGATATACGTTTAATGCCCCGTAATAACAAGCATACTGAAAAAATCTTGGATAAATATAACATAACGCAAACACCAAAAAATTTATCAGGATAATTGCGAGAGTAATTCTTGTATATGAATATGAAAATGGCTTATGCAGAAACAGTTTATTTCTTTGGCTCAAAGTAAGTTACCTTATTTCTACCGTTAGTCTTAGACATGTAGAGTCCCTGATCGGCCTGATTTACAAATTCGTTAGGTGAATTCACAAGATTTGTCTGTGTATCAAAAACAGAAACACCCACAGAAATCGTTACATGCAAATGCTGATTATTGAATACAAAATCATGTTCATCAATTGTAGAACGGATTCTTTCTGCAACCAGCATTGCTTCATCTTTACCACTATCGGATAGAAGAACTGTAAATTCTTCTCCTCCATAACGGCTGGCTACATCTGTTTCACGAAGACTTTTCTTTATTAAATCTGCAACATTAATTAATACAAAATCACCACATTCATGTCCGTATGTATCATTAAACTTCTTAAAGAAATCAATATCAAACATAAGAACAGCAATATTTTTATTTTTAAGAAAAGCTGTATCTATTGCTTCTGTAAGAACATTAAAGAAATAATATTTCAACTTCAAATGAGTCATCATATCTGTCGATGACATTTCAAGCAATGCAGCATTATTGATTGCTACAGAAGCTAAAGATGCAATAGACATAATCTGATCTTTTTCATAATCGTCATATGAAGTGTCATCATCTATGGCAATTCGTTCCTGCAATATCAGCATACCATTCAAATGATTTTTCTGAATTAGTGGTACAATCAATGTAGGATTAAGATTTTCAAACAAATCAAGATATGTACATTCACCAACAAGGTTTTTTAATTCATCAAAAGTAACAGGTTTCTGAGTTTCAAGAAGTTTTGCAGTAATTGGAGTTGAGACCGGAATAGAAATCTTTTTTTCCTTTGAGAAATCTTTTTCAGTTTCAAGCACAAGGCACTCATTTGTAATTAAATCACGTACAAAGATTTCTGCACCAAGAACATGCATCTGTGCCATACAGATATATACAATAGATTCAAGAAGATTTCCAAAGTTCAGATTCTGGCAGAAGGATTTTGCAATATCAAGAAGCTGCTCAAGGTCATAAATGCGTTTCTCATACTGGACAGTCTGTTCAAGTACAGTCTGTTCATCAACAGTATTGAGAGAAACTTCATTATCTTTAGAGCTTTTTTGAGTCTTTTTCTTACTCATGCTTCATATCTCCAGTATTAATAATAACATAATTTTTCATAATTTCAAAAAAAATATTCCAATTTCCGTATTGAGTTTCCAGAAAACTTGTATTGTCTCTATTTCTGGAAGATAACATTAAAACCTTCAAATTTGAAATTATTTCGCTGGATGGTTTTTTTGCATCAGCAAGCAGTTCACCCAACTCACGATACAAAGAGAACAAAACTGTAACCTGAGCCTGCAAAACGTTATGTGCATCATTATTAATTATCTGAACCATTTTTTCCAAGCGTTTATAAAAATCCTTATCCTTCTTACTGTCTTTTATGTAACTCTGCAAAACAGCAATACTATTCTTTTTATCATCACCAAAACTATCTTCAAAATTCTGAATTTCAGACTCTGCATTTATGGAAGAAAAAACAATGCTTGAAAAAGATGATTTATAAGCTGGATTATTAAAAAAGCCTTCAATTACGATATCATTCAATAAACTTTTAGCCGATGATGGAAGATAAGTTTTTAAGAAGGTTTTCAAAATTCTTAGAGGCAAAATCCACTTAAAAGACATATTCACTTCTTCCAGAAGAAGATTATTGTATGTCTGATTATATGCACCGACTTCTTCCATTGGAATATCAGGGAAAAGTGCATTTACTTCATCTGTAATTGTTTCATCCTGAATTTCAGTTTTAATTCTCTGTTCTTCAGCATCAAAGCGACTTTGGAGCATATTCGCAAAATCCTGACGTGGTGAACCTGTATACTTTGCTACTCCTGGTTCATAAGCAAGATCCTGCTTACATAAGCGCACAAGGGTCTTCATTTTAGAAGGCTGCAAAATTTTATTCAAAATAAAATTAATTTTCTTAAGATTTCCAATATAACTTTCTTTTTCAGAATCAGTCAGTTCTTCACCTTTTCTAAGTTGTGCCAAAGCTAACACAGCCTCTGCCAGGCCTGTAGAAATTTTCAAACCACTAGTCTGATAATACAAATCTTCAAGAAGATTAGAAGCTTTATTTATAGGAACTTCTACATAGCTTGGTTGATATGAAAAATTGGCTGGGATAAAGTTTGTGTCAAAAATCTGCAGAAAAGGAACAAAACTATAATGACAGAATTCTACAAACTGACGAAGGTTTAAAATCTCTTCATCCATTTTCTTGAAATTTTCAGTATTAAGCTCTTTTATAAGCTTTTCCAGTTGCTTTCTTTGATGAAGATATATCCTGTCTGGATTTTTAGGTTCTGCAAGCACATCAGCCTTACGATTTTCAAAAGATAATTCTGAAAGTGCTGATTGATCTGATATACTATACCCGGTAACTATAAGCTGAGCCTCAAAACGTTTTTGTCTTTGAATATCATTAGGGCTGACTGTCACCGAAAAAAGATTATCTAATGCACGGCAATTCTTATACAATCCATAAATTGCTTCTCCAAAATTTGGCTGAAGCATTCCATTTTTACAAATTGCAGGAGAAAATTCTCGAATTTCTATTTCCAGCTTACGAAGCATCTGCTTCTTCTGAACTTCTGGTGAGGATTTTTTAAAAATTGATTCAAAAAAGTCTGTGATTGCCTGGAATAAACTCATTTTTAATAAAATATTCTATCAATTATAACATATATTAGCAATTCTAGTTACAGCTCAAGTACAGAATCAAAAATATTATGATAATCCTGAACGGTACTGGCATGTACAATCTGTGCCCTTAAAGCCGCCCCGTTCTGAATCCCCTTTGAGTAAGCCGCAAAACGTTTTCTCATTTCAAGGCAGGCATGCTGTTCAGAAGTTTCCTGAACCAGTCTTTCTAATTCTGCAAATCCTGTCTTTACTCTTACATCTGCTGGAACAGGTTCATAAGTACCATTCTTTAACAAAGCTGTTGCATCTTTAAAAATAAAAGGATTACCCATGGCTCCTCGTGCAAACATAACTCCGTCAGCACCAGTTTCTTCCAGCATTTTCTTTGCATCTTCCGGCTTAAATAAATCACCGGACCCAAAGACTGGAATACGCCCATCAACCATTTCTACCAGCTGCTGCATAATACTCCAATCCGAATGACCTTCATATCCTTGCGCCTTGGTTCTCGGATGAATTGTAATTGCTGATACACCTGCATCCAATGCAGCCTGAGCCGCTTCCCGCCAGGTCATCATTTTCTGTTCCCAACCCGAGCGGATTTTTACTGTAACCGGAACACCACCATTTGTTGGACTTCCACCTGCAGCATCTACAACAGCCTTTGCAACCTTGTATAATCTTTCAGGATCCCGAGTTAATGCAGATCCCGCTCCAGTCTTAACAATTTTTGGAACAGGACACCCGCAGTTAATATCAATACATTCACAATGAGTTTTTTCAAGAACGATTCTTGCAGCCTCAGACATTACATCTGGTTCTGGACCAAAAATCTGAACTGCATAGGCAGATTCGTTGTAAGCACGTTTCATCAGAATCTCTGTTTTCTGATTTTTGCGCACAAGAGCTTCTGCACTTACCATTTCTGTATAAGTAAAGCAGGCTCCGTTTTCTATGCAGACAGAACGAAAGGCCGCGTCACTATAACCAGCAACCGGTGCTAAAAAGAGATTTCCCTTTAATTCAATGTTTCCAATTTTTACAGGATGATACAGTTCTCTCATTATTCTTCAGGTAAATTAAATGCCTTACAGCTGTTCTTCCAAAGAATATCGCTAAGTTCTTCCAAATCCATATCCAGCATTTCTGCCAGGAATTTTGCAGTAGAAGGCAAATATTTTGGCATTGTTCGTTTCTTCTCGCGGAATTCTGCTGGAATCATAAAAGGACTTTCTGTCTCAATCAAAATACGATCAACAGGAATATTCATTACTGTTTCATGTAAATTGCGGGCATTTCTGTAAGTTAAATTACCTGCAAAACTGAACCAGATATTTTTATCAAGACATTTTTTTGCAAATGCAGCATCTTCTGAATAACAATGTAAAATTGCACCTGCATCTGGCATACGTTCTGTTAAAACATCATACAAATCTTTACCTGCATCACGATTGTGAATAATTACAGGAAGATTATATTTCTGAGCAATTTCCAGTTGAGTAATAAAAAGTTCAATCTGAGAACGCTTATCGCCAAACTGCTTATAGTAATCCAAACCTGTTTCACCAACCGCAACTACATTTGGCAAAGAAAGAGACTTCTCTATTGTAGAAATCCAATCTGGACCTGGATTTTTAACTTCAGATGGTGCTACACCTACAGCATGATAAATTCCAGAAATTGATTTTAAATGAGGATAATTCTTATTAAAATCATAGAGACTATTATTTATAGATACAATTCGAGTAACGCCTGCCTGTTTGGCCTGCTGAATAACACGCAATTGTTCAATAGGGTCATCGTAAATAAGCCCGATGTGAGCATGAGTATCAAAAAACTTCATGGCTTTATCTTCCTAAAGATGGGATATATTTATACCGATAAGATAACATAGGTTTTTAAACCCGTCAAATTATTTTCGTTTGAAACCATTAATTTGACATTAAATCATTCGCTATGGTATAATTTTACGAATATGTCTAAAACTCAAAGGGCTATTAAAAAGATTGAAAAACGTGTCGCATCCCATGTAACAAAAGGATTTGGTTCCTTTTTTAAATCTATTGGACATTTCTTTGTACGTATTTTTAAACTTTTTGACAGCAAGCTTACTATCATGATAATCCCTCATTCCCAGAGTAAAGTGGTAAACTTTCAGACAAATGTGTTTGCACTTTTCCTTGGAACAATTGTTACAGTAGGAGTTTTAACATCCTTCTTCTATTTCAACAGACGTTCTCTTTCTGCAAATATGGAAATATCTAACCTTATGAACCAGAACAGAGAAACTCTTGCTAGCCTTGATGAACTTCGTGATGAAAACGCAAATCTTTTCCAGGCAGCAAAACGATTCCAGACATCACTTTCACAAAGTCTTTCACTTTTAGGCATTGATCAGGTTAAGAATAGTTCAGATATATCTTCTTCTAACAGCGATCTTTCTGCATTATTTAGCTCTACAGAAATGGCACAGGGAGCTTCCCGAGAAGTTGCTGACATTAAGGAACTTACAACTTATCTTGAAGACGCTGTAAAACCAATTGAACAGATTGGTAAAATGCTTAAAACACAGCAGAACCTTTTTACAGAAATTCCAAGTATTTGTCCTGTAAAAAATCCTAATTACCACATTTCAATGGCTTTCGGTCCGAACGTTCATCCATTACATGGAAACTGGTACATTCATAAAGGTTTGGACTTCTCTACATGGCGTTCTGGTGATGCAGTTCTTGCAACCGCTTCTGGACAGGTTGTAACCGTTGCTTTTGACAATAGTTTTGGTAACTACATAATTATTAAGCACAATCACGGTATGTATACTCGTTATGCACACCTTAACTCATTCCGAGTAAAAAAAGGTGAAACTGTTTCTCAGGGACAGATAATCGGAACTATCGGTAACACAGGTCTTTCTACAGGTCCTCACCTTCACTACGAAGTTCATATTGGTTCTGACGTAGTAGATCCTGCAAAATACATTAATATTAATTTATCAAAATAGGTTTTTATGGCTTTACGAATTGATGACATTTCCATTAATACAATTATAGGAAACGGTTCTGCTATTTCAGGTAACATTAAAGTAAACGGATTCGTACGTATTGACGGCGACATTGATGGAAACCTTGAAACAGATGGAAATGTTATTATTGGTGAAAATGCCCGAATTAGAGGTGATGTAAAAGCTAAATCCATAATTATCGGTGGCATTATTGTTGGAAATGTAAATGCCATTGAAAGTGCAAAGCTTCTTTCTGAAGCCGCAGTAATTGGTGATATTATTTCCCACAAAGTTCAAATTGATGATTTGGCTATATTCCACGGACACTGTATATCTCTGAAAAACGATGATGAATATTCAAAAGTTTCTCAGGAATATCTTCAGTCTAAAGCTATTAAAGCTAAGGTTTCTCTGTAATGGCAGAAATTGATTCCCTTGGTACAAATTATTATTACGCAGGTGTACACGGAACTGCCAATGAGGCCATAAAGAAAAATCAAAAAAACGAGCAGATTTCCTCAGCAAAAAAAACAAAATTTTCTGATTTATTAAAAACAACTGAAGAAGAACCTCAATTTTCCACAAATGGACTCCCTCCAGAAATTGCATCCATGTCTATTGATGATGCAGCTATCTATCTGAAAGATGCCGTTGATAATGCGGGAAATGATTTATCTGAAGAACTAAACGCTGAAAATATTCAAAAATTTAAAACTGCAGTAAGTCAATTTATGAAATTTGTTATAAACAATAATTTTGAAGTTTCTTCAAAAAGCAAAAGACGTTCTGCTAAAGATTTTCATTCAAGAAGTCCTTTTTTCTTTTCAACTTATTCAGTACCACCAAAAAGAAGTAATCCTAGATATCAAGTTCAAGTCATAAATGAAAAACTGGATGCATTAACCAGAGCAACCCTGGAAGGCCAGATGGACAATCTTAAAATTTTAGCTCAGGTAAATGAAATAAAAGGTTTAATTGTAGACTTGATGAGTTCGTAAATCGTGAGGTATAATTTAATATTATGAGTGATATTTTTGAATCAGATCTTGAAGACGATAATCTTTCTTCTCTTGAAGATAATGATATAAGTGAAACAGAATCCGAAAACCTTGTTTTTGATTATCCTCTTTATCATTTAAAGCTTGAATATTCATACGAAACAATATACGCAAAAGCTCCTGATGGACTTGAATTAAATTCCGGTGATTATGTAATTGTTCCAACACGCTATGGAAAAGACATGACAAAAGTTCTAGGAATTTCTAAAAAACCTATAGGAATTAAACAGGCTGATATTGTAACAATTGATAGAAAAGCTTCTGAAGAAGATTTGAAAAAACGGGAAGAACTTAAACAAAAGGAAAAAGAAGCATTTCCTATTTTTAAAGAAAAAGTGGCAGCACATAAACTTGATATGAAACTTGTTGAAGCCCATTTTCTTTTTGAAGAACAGAAGGCTTTGTTTTTCTTTAGTTCCGACAACCGTGTTGACTTCCGTGAACTTGTAAAAGATTTAGTTTCAATTTTCAAAATGCGTATTGAATTAAGACAGATTGGAGTTAGAGACGAATCCAGAATCACAGGTGGGCTTGGAGTTTGTGGCCGTCCGTTCTGTTGTCATGGGGTTTCCGATAAATTACGTCCAGTTTCAATCAAAATGGCAAAAGATCAGAACCTTTCCCTTAATTCTATGAAAATTTCAGGACAGTGTGGACGTTTACTTTGTTGTCTTTCTTATGAGTTTGACTGGTATAATGAGGCAAGAAAAAATCTTCCAAATGAAGGAATCCGCATTTTCTATGATGGAACAGATTTTAGAATTACAGAAGTAAATCCTCTTACTTCAATGGTTAAAATGCTAGGTGAAGATGGACGACTTCTTGAAGTTAATGCTAAACGATTTTATAAGGAGAACAATCGCTGGAAAATCAACTAGATTAAAAATTAAAATCAATTGAAATTCCTGCGTTTTGCTTTATAATATTAGAATATGATTTACATAAAACGATGGATTGATTATTACGAAGAATTGTTTACAGTTGAAGAAGGACAGGAGGAATTCTTTACAAACTTAGGTAACAGCTACGACGAACCTGCTAAACTACTTAGTGTTGAATGTGGTCCATCTGCTCTCTCTCAAAAACTTGTAGACAAATTTGATATTACAGCAACAGATACATATTCTGAATTTGTTAATATTGCAAAAACTCGCCAGAATAATCTTCAGAAAACATATCCTGTTTTTAATTTAAATCCTGCCGATTTAGGTCGTTATTTAGGCAAAAATTTTTATCATGTTATTTATTGTTTAAACTATCGCCTCATTTTTATGAAGGACAAGGCTGTGATTTGGAAGTTCCTTATTGATGCAAAAGCTTTGCTCAAAGAGGGTGGATGCCTTGTTTTGGATTTATTTAATTTCTCTAAGTATGACTTTTCAGAAACAAAAATAGATTTACCAGAAATTAAATGTGATCGTGCAACTTTATATTCATCAATCATAAAAAACTCTGATACAACAAGCTATAAATTGTTCCAGCATGTAGTTACATCTAGTGGTAAATTAATTGATGAAGTTAAGGATGAAGATGTTTGTCCTATCAGCTATGAAACATTTAAAACTTTTGCCAGTGAATTAGGTTATTCTTCGATTGAGTTCTATAGCGACTATAAAAAATCTCCACTAACAAAAGAATCCGACAAAATCATCTGTGTTTTAAAAAAATAGTAGTTTAGAAAATCAGATATTGTCATAAAAAAGCAAAAAAACATCGCTACGCATATCATCTTTTTTGTACCGTTTCTGGCAGTCTTTAAAACCTATTATTCTCGTTTATTCTCGTTTATTGCTCATAGATTTAAAATCTACTATAATAAGCAATTATGAAAGCTACAAAAACTATTATCTCTACACTGCGTGAAGCTCCAAATGACGCAGTTATTTCAAGCCATCAGTTAATGATGCGCTCAGGTATGATTCGTAAACTTGGAAACGGTCTTTATGCATACATGCCGCTCGGCTACCGTTCCTTAATGAAAGTTCAGCAGATTATCCGGGAAGAATTGGACAATGCTGGTCTTCTTGAAATTAAACCTACAGTAATTCAGCCCGGTGACCTTTGGAAGGAATCTGGACGTTGGGATAAAATGGCTGGCGAAATGCTTACAGCACAGAACCGTCAGGGACAGG
>JAEDFX010000088.1 GCA_016297805.1 Treponema sp.
GGTCTTTAATTGATGACAGTTTATATAAATTGAATATCAAATCTGAAGTTGAAGATTGTGATTTTATTCAGACGAGAGTTAGTAAACAGTATTTAAATCAATACCACGACTATTATATGGCATAAAAAAGTATTTTGAGGGGAAATATGAACATCAGAGAAAAAACAGTTGCTCTTATTGATGAACTTAAAGCTACTTGCCAGAGTGCAGGACTTGGAAACGATGGAAATGAATTTAAAATCATTACACAGGTTTTCCTTTATAAGTTCTTGAACGATAAATTCGGTTACACACTTAAAAATAAAGATACTCGCTATAAAGAACAGTTTCAGAATTGTAAGGACTGGGAAAGTGAATACGCAAAGCTTAGTGAAGATGAACAGAAACGAGTTTGTCGTGTAATGGGCGCAGACTGCCCGAACTTGTATTCTCGTCATCTTATTACCCAGCTCTGGAACCAGCAGTCAAAAGGTGATTTTGATGTAATTTTTGATTCAACAATGAAAGATATTGCTGCAGAGAATATGGAAATCTTTTCAACACTTACTGTTGCAAATACAAAGATTCCGATTTTTGAACCATTAACACAGTATGTTACAGATGACAGCCAGCGTGCAAACTTTGCCCGTGTCCTTGTAGATAAACTTGTAAAGTTCAGTTTTGAAGAAGCCTTTGCGGAACACTATGATTTTTTTGCAAACATCTTTGAATATTTGATTCAGGACTACAATACTGCGGGAGGCGGAAAGTACGCTGAATATTACACTCCACATGCAATCGCTACAATTATGGCTCGTCTTCTAGTCGGTGATGATTCTGATTTGCACAACATAGAATGTTATGACCCAAGTGCAGGAACAGGAACCTTGCTCATGGCACTTGCCCATCAGATTGGAGAAGACCGCTGTACAATCTTTAGCCAGGATATAAGCCAGCGTTCAAACAAGATGCTCAAGCTTAATCTTATTCTGAATAATCTTGTTTCAAGTCTTGATCACGCAATTCAGGGAGATACTCTTGTAAATCCATATCATAAATCAGATGACGGAAAAGAACTGCGCCAGTTTGATTTTGTTGTTTCTAATCCGCCGTTTAAAATGGACTTTAGCGATACAAGAGAAAAAATTGCAGCTATGCCAGCAAGATTCTGGGCAGGAGTTCCTAATGTTCCAAAGACTAAAAAAGAAGGAATGGCAATTTACACCTGTTTTATTCAGCATGTAATCAACTCAATCAAAGATACTGGAAAAGGTGCAATCGTAATTCCTACTGGATTTATCACTGCAAAGTCTGGAATTGAAAATAAAATCCTTCAGAAAATTGTAGATGACAAAATTGTCTGGGGCGTTGTAAGTATGCCAAGCAATGTATTTGCAAATACAGGCACTAATGTCAGCGTTCTTTTCTTTGATAAATCTCATACCGCAGATAAAGTAATTCTTGTGGATGCAAGCAAACTTGGCGAAGAATACAAAGATTCCAACGGACTTAAAAAACGCCGCCTTACAGATGAAGAAATCAACAAAATTGTAAACACCTTCCGCAACAAAGAAGCCGTAGAAGATTTTAGTGTAAGCGTAACTTATGATGAAATAAAAGCAAAAGGCTATGTATTAAGTGCAGGCCAGTATTTTGACATCAAGATTGAATATGTAGATATTACAGAAGAAGAATTCAATGCACAGATGAAAGCCGACACAGAAGAACTTGCAAAGATGTTTGCAGAAAGCCATGAGCTGGAAGAAGAAATCCAGAAGCAGCTTGCAAGCCTTAAGTTTGTAAAATAGGAGAGACCATGGAAGACGAACTCATAATCTATAATACAGATGACGGCAAGGCGGATGTAAAGCTTTACTCAAAAGATGGCGTTATCTGGATGAATCAGCAGCAGATATCATTGCTTTTTGACACCTCAAAACAGAATATCAGTTTGCATATTCTTAATATATTAAAAGAAAAGGAACTGGAAGAAAGTTCAGTTGTCAAGGATTACTTGACAACTGCCTCAGACGGCAAAAACTACAATGTAACTTATTATGCCCTTCCAATGGTAATTGCTGTAGGTTTTAGAGTAAGAAGCCCAAGAGGAACTCAGTTTAGAAAATGGGCAAACGAAAATCTTTCTGAGTACCTTACAAAAGGCTTTATTCTTGATGACCAGCGTCTTAAGAATCCGGACGGACGACCAGACTATTTTGACGAACTTCTTGAAAGAATCCGCGACATTCGTGCAAGCGAAAAAAGATTCTATCAAAAGGTTAGAGACTTGTTTGCCCTCAGTTCAGATTATGATAGCACGGATAAGGCAACCCAGAACTTTTTTGCAGAAACACAGAATAAGCTTATTTATGCCGTAACAAAGATGACTTCACCAGAAATCATTTTAAGCCGTGCCGATAGTTCAAAGCCAAACATGAATCTTACAAGCTGGAAAGGAAAAATTGTCCGCAAGCAGGATATTTATATTTCAAAAAATTATCTT
The DNA here is from genome assembly GCA_016297805.1 of Treponema sp. Taxonomy (GTDB): domain Bacteria; phylum Spirochaetota; class Spirochaetia; order Treponematales; family Treponemataceae; genus Treponema_D. Next base: position 2,483 of record JAEDFX010000088.1, read on the forward strand.
ACTCAGGATGAACTTGATACTCTTAACAGACTTGTAACCATCTTTCTTGAAACAGCTGAACTTCGTGTAAAAATGAGAAAAGATCTTACATTAAAATTCTGGGAAGATAATGTAGACAAACTTATAAGCGATAATGACTTTCCTCTGTTGGACGATAAAGGCAGTCGTTCAAGAATCCAGGCAGATAAAAAGGTAGAAGAAATCTATTTTGAATTTGACCAGCGAAGAAAAGACTTTGAAGCAAAAGAAGCCGACCGTCAGGATGCCGAAGAGTTGAAGCTTTTGGAAGATGCCGAAAGCAAAATTAAGGGAAGAAAAAAATAAGGATTAAGTTATGAGAATAAAATCAATAAAAATTAAAGATTTTAAACGATTTACGGATTTAACGATTCAAAACATTCCTCAAACAGCAAAACTTGTTGTTCTTGTCGGCCCAAATGGGTGTGGAAAAACGTCTCTTTTTGAAGCATTTAATCAATGGTATAGATATAAAGGGTGGAGTCGGGGATATAATGATAATTTGTACTTTATAAAACGACAACATGATAATTTGACAAACGACCATAATCCATGGTCAGATATACAAATTGAATTTAATGATTTTGATGAGAATGCTGAACAATCACAGATACGAGGAAAATTCTATTTTCGAAGTGCATATCGAAATGACCCAGATTTTTCTGTTTCAAATTTATCAAGAATGGGAAATCCTTCTGAACGATTACAAGAAAATTTGATGCAAACAGATGCAAAAGTTTCTGAAGATTATCAACGGTTAATTTCAAAGACTATGGCAGGAGTGTATTCGAAAGAGTTTGATGAACTTAATGTAAAAGATTTACGTGAAAAAATAATCGGTAAAATCCAACAATCTTTAATCTCAATTTTTCCAGATTTGCAATTACTAGATATTGGAGATCCACTTGAAGATGGAACTTTCTATTTCAAAAAAGGAATAATAGAAAAATACCATTATAAGAATCTTTCAGCTGGTGAAAAATCTGCTTTTGATTTAATTTTAGATTTAATTATAAAGCAAGAATACTATCCCGATTCAATTTTCTGTATCGATGAACCTGAAAGTCATATGCATACAAGTTTACAAGAAAAAGTTCTGGAAGAACTGTATAAAAATGTACCTGATAATTCTCAATTATGGATAGCGACTCATTCTATAGGTATGTTAAAAAAAGCTCGAGAATTAAATGAAAAATCTCCAGATAGTGTTGTTTTTCTAGATTTTGAGGGAAAAGATTTTGATTCAACAGTTGTTATTGAGCCTTCAGAAATTAACAAACCCATCTGGAATAAGTTTTTAGAGTTGGCATTTGATGATTTTGCAGGATTAATTGCTCCAAGAACGATAGTATTCTGTGAAGGAACTCAACAAGGAAGAAAAAACAAGAAATTTGACCAAGAGGTTTATACTAAGATTTTTCAAAATGAAATGCCAGATGTTGCATTTATTTCTATAGGTTCATGTTTTGAATTGGAAGATCCTAATAATGTCAGTATGAGAATTGTTAGAGAAGTCCTGAAAAATTCAAAAAGTATCAAACTTGTTGATAGAGACGATAAAAGTGAAGAGCAAGTTAGCGAATGCAAAAGAAGAGGAATAAGAGTTCTAGGAAGAAGGCACCTAGAATGTTATCTTTTTGATGATGAAATGATACGGAAATTGTGCCAGGTAAAAGGAATGCCTGAAAAAGAGGCAGAGTGCTTAGAAGTAAAAAGACAAGCAATGAATGATAGTATTACAAATCGTGGTAATCCACTTGATGATGTAAAATCTGCAAGCGGTGAGATTTATACTAATTTAAAAAGGATTCTGCAATTAACAAGATGTGGAAATGATACTCATTCATTTTTAAGAGATACAATGGCTCCATTACTTACTTCAGACATGACGTTGTATACAGAAATAAAACAATGCATTTTTGGAGAGTAATAATGACAGAATCAAATTATGTTTTGGGCAACTGTTTTAAGCCCGATTGTGGGTGTAATAGCGATTATTGTCGCATTAATTATTGCACATGGTTCTTCAAAAGATACGAGCAAACAAATTAAAGGTATCTATAATTTGCTTGATGTTTATATCGCATCACAGAATCCCATAATGATTGAGTTAAAAAGAAATTATGAGATGCAATTGGAAGAATTGAATTCACAGATTCGCAATGCGGAAGATGATTTGAATACGGTTCATTATCCATTTTATGGCAGAGGTTCTAAAATAGCTGATATAGAGGCAGATATGGAAAACCAAAAAAGAAGAGAATATTTGCAAAACCTATTGAGTGTGAAGAATGAACTTGAGAATAAATTGAACTCAATTAATATGTATTTGTCAAAGGCTGAAAAATAATATGGAATTGAGAAAATATAAGTTGGGAGATATTGGCGAGGTCCGAATGTGTAAACGAATCTTAAAAGAGGAAACGAACACAATATCAGGAATTCCTTTTTATAAGATTGGAACATTTGGAAATAAAGCAGATGTATTTATTTCTCTAAAAAAATTTAAGGAATACAAAGAAAAATTCTCTTATCCAAAAAAAGGTGACATTCTCATTTCAGCAGCTGGTACAATTGGTAGAACAGTCATATATGATGGTTCTGATTCATATTTTCAAGATTCGAATATTGTATGGATTGATAACGATGAAACAAAAGTTCTAAATAAGTACTTATTTTATTGTTATAAAAATATTCATTGGTTTACTTCAAAAGGAAGCACAATCCTTAGATTATATAATGATAATATTCGTAATACAGAAATTGTTGTTCCCCCTCTAGAATCCCAGAAAAAAATCGCCGCCGTCCTTTCCACTCTCGATGACAAAATCGCATTGAACCGCCGCATGAACGCAAAGCTGGAGCAAATGGCAAAACGTCTCTATGACCACTGGTTCGTACAGTTTGATTTTCCTAATGCAGACGGCAAGCCATACAAATCTTCCGGCGGAAAAATGGAATATAACGAAGTTCTCAAACGAGAGATTCCGGCTGGGTGGGAAGTAAAGAAACTTGGTGAACTATTTACAACTAATAGAGGTGTTTCTTACAGTACAAAAACAATAACTGGTGATATTGGAATCCCAATGATTAATCTTGCATCATTTTCTCCAGACGGTTCTTATAAAATCGATGGAATAAAATTATATACAGGTGATTATACACAGGAAAAAGTATTAAAGCCATTTGATTTGGTAATGTGCAATACTCAGCAAACCGCAATTGATTTTTCAAAAGACATAATCGGAAAAGCGTTGCTCGTACCTGATATTTTCGAAGGAGATATAACATCTTCTCACCATGTTAATACACTGAAAGTTCATAATGAGAAGTTAAAGTTCTATTTGTATCGTCTTTTCAACACAGATTATTTCCACGCATATATTTCACACTTTGCAAGCGGTACAAATATTATGGGGCTAGATTTTGTTGGAGTTGAAAACTATTCTGCTGTAATTCCAAGTGAAGAAATATTATCAAAGTTCGCAGACTTTACACTAGATATTGAGAAGAAGAAAAGTGAGATTATACGGGAGAATAAGAAGCTAATAAGTTTACGCGACAGACTGTTGCCGTTGCTTATGAATGGACAAGTAATAGTAAATTAAAAAAAGGAGAACGATTGTGAGATATATCATTGATGAAGAAATTAATTTAGAAAAAAAGGATTATCTAAATTCAAAGCAGTATTCAAAAGCTTTGAAACAAATAATAGATGCAGCACCAGAGAATAAGGTCTTTACAGTGGGACTTTTTGGAGGATGGGGAACAGGTAAGTCTTCAATAATAAAAACTACTGAAGAACTATATAAAAACGACACATCTGTTAAGTTTGTAAAATATGATGCCTGGCAATATGTAAATGATTCATTTAGAAGGATGTTTCTTCGAACTTTACAAGAACAATTAAACTACAAAGAATCAGAATACATGAAAAAATTCTATGAAAATAAAACAAGAGATGTAAAAGTTAATCACAAGATTACATTGTTTAATGTTATTTATATTTTGATTGGTATCCTTATAACCGTATTTGTCTTAAAAAATCAAACATTTGATATTGCTGCAAAAATTGGAACTGTTAGTGCATGGACATTATTATCAACTATCCTTACTATTGGAACTAAATATTTTGATTGTTTAAAAGTCTCTGTAACAGAGCCTATGGTATTTGCTCCGGAACAATTTACTGATTGCTTTAAAGAAATAATAAATTGGTTTTTTAGCAAGGAATCTTTCATTGATAAATGCAGATATATTATTACAAAATTAACAAATGAAGAATTTCATGGTACGAAACTAATAATTGTTATTGATAACATCGATCGATGTCAAAATGAAGTTGCATATTCTTTACTTTCTGATATAAAAACTTTTTTAGGAAATCAGAATAAGAATATTATTTTTATTGTACCAGTGGATGATGTTGAATTAAAAAAACAAATTTTCAATAAAACAAAAGGCAGTAATGATAATAAAGAAAACGAAGAATTTTTAAGAAAGTCATTTAATACGGTTTTACGCATAAAACCTTTTGTTGAAACAGATATGTATGTATTTGCAAAAAAAATAGTAGAACAAAATAATTTAGAATTCAATGATGATGTTATTTATTTAGCATCAAAAAAATATTCAAAGAATCCAAGAAGAATTGTTCAACTATATAATAATCTCTTGTCAGAATTTACATTCTATGAAGATAAAGAGTTTGTAGAAAAAAAACAGGCAATGATATGTATATGTTTAATTATTCGAGAGGAATATTTTGATTTCTATAAATTATTAATTAATTCTCCATTGTTCCTTAAAGATCAAACTTTAATTGACAAAAAAAATAAAGATGATATTGCTAGTGTAGAGGATTTTTTGTTAATATCCAAAACTATAATTCAAAAATTTGATGTAACTGTTATAGAAAAAATAATAAATAATAACGACTCGTATTATGCTGGTATTCCAGGCGAAATTAAAGATACAATTAACAATTTCAATTGTGAAAAATTCTTAGTTTTATTGGCAAATAATCTAAAAATCAAAAATGAAATATTTTCATATCTTATAAACAATAAAGTCGTTTCCGCAGTACGAAATAGAAATAAAAATGAAATCTTTAATCTTTTTAATTTTATTGCTGAAGTAAATACAAAAGAAGGATTAGATACGTATCTTCAAAATATTGACGGACAGTTTATCCAATATGGGTACAAGAATATAATTGAAAGTACTTCTAATTATGATGCAGTATGTAAATTTATAGAGTATCTAGCAGAAAAACATTTTGATACAGCAAAAAAAGATTTAATCTCAATTATTTCAAACTTTAATGTTGAAGAGAAAAATATAAACAAAGATTTGTTTGATTCAACATTAAAGTATTGTAATGATTTTAATACTTCAAAACAATTGGTATCATCTTTTGATTTAATATATGGTGAGTCTGGCACACCTTCTAATTTAACTCAGAATCAGCATGACACTCTTATAACAGAAGAATTTATTGATAAACGAATACAAAAGATTACAAATAACAAAGTAATGGATAATAATTTATTGTTCTTATGTACTATTTTCAGTAATAAAAGAAACTATACTCAAGATAATCTTAATAAGTTTTTTGAAAATATAACTAAGACAATGACTTCAAATCAGAATAAAACATTTGAGGTATTACATGAAGAAATTGTGTTTATGATACAAATTTTTATTTTCTTTATAAAGAATTACGAAACTTATAAAAAAGTTTATTCAAATAATAACTATTTACAAACCATACATAATTATTTCTTTAATCCAAGAAATGTAAATGGAAGTCAGAAAGTATATTTAAATGAAATTCTAAATAACGAATCATATTTAAGTGATAGTGTGCTTTTGATTAAATTAATTTATATTTTATCAAAAGAAACTTTTCTTATGCCGAATGAATATGCACAGCTAAAGGCTCATAGGTCAGATGTATTGATGAGTGCTTATTATGAATTGATAGACAAATATGATATGTCTTTAATTGGAATCGCAAATAGGGTTTTAGATGTTATTACTTCTTTAGATAATCAGGAGCAATTAAAGCTTTATACGCATTTCTGTTTTCTTGTTAAGGAAAACAATGTATATGTTGTTACAATAGATAAGATAGCTTCAAAGTTTTCGCTTCTCACTGATTTTACAAATTTAAAAGAAGAAAAACAAAAATTGATTATAGAATTGTGTGATGATGATCATTATTCGGAAACTATAACTGATTCTATAATAGCAAAAGGAGATGAGTTTATAAATAATCTTCCATCAGATATCTTATCTAGAATAAAGAAAGTATTTAATGAGGATACTAAGGATAAATACAGAAATAATTATGTTCTTCTTTCAATTATTGCCGCGAAAGGAACAAAAGAACAGAAACGAATAATTAAAAATATGATTATTGAAAATATTCATAATCATATTGAAATTAAGGAATCCTTAAATTTAATTGAATCAGGTTCTTTTGAACAATCTATTCAAAACGAATTTAAAACTACGTTACATAGTTATTTGGAAGAAGGCATAGAAATTGAAGAAGAGGTAAAGGAACGAATAGGAAAGATTCTTGATGAATAATTATCGAAATGACTTTCTTTCCCGTCAGCCATATATAGACCTCCTCAAATCAATAATCGCAAATCAGCACGATAATCCATCTGGCTATTCCTTTGCCATAGATGGTGAATGGGGATGTGGAAAGACTTGGATTCTTACAGAACTAGAGAATCAACTTGAAGAAGATCCTGAAAATAAATATTTGATCTTTCATTACAATGCCTGGGAGAATGATTTTTATGATGAGCCACTTGTTGCAATTCTTTCAGTGATGATTGAGAAACTGAATCAAGTTATATCTCAAAAATCTATTTATGAAGCTACTATAGATGAATTATTAAGACAAGCTTCTGCTGATTTACTTACTTTAGTTTCTGG
>JAEDFX010000230.1 GCA_016297805.1 Treponema sp.
TGTTTTGCTCCTCTTCATAAAGGGCATCTTGATTTAATTTATAAAAGCAAAAAAGAAAACTTGGGTGGAACTTTTGTAATTGTATGTGGTTATAAAGGTGATCGCGGCGAAAATGCTGGTATGGATTTAAAAGCTCGTTATCAAATGGTTCGTGAGTTTTTCAAAGATGATCCACTTGTTGCAGTTTATTGTATCTCGGATGACGAAGCTGGCATTGCTGGCTATAATGATCATTGGGAAGAGTGGCTTGATTTTTTATATTCAAGAGTTTTTGTTGCTAATCAGCAAGATGCAGTTGAGCCAAGTATTTTTAATAATGTAACATTTTATGTTTCTGAAAAAGAATATGCCGATCATTTAACAAAATTAAATAAAAAAGTTGTTCTTTGTGATAGAAGTATAAGACCTATTTCAGGGACTCTTATTCGTGCAAATCCGCGAAAGTATTGGGATGATATAGCCTGGACTTACCACAGGGTGTTCAGCCACAACATTTTAATTACTGGAACTGCCTCAGAAGGAAAAACGACCCTTGTTGAAGACATTGGTCGTTTCTTTAATATGCCTTATTCTTACGAGTGGGCAAGAGGCTACATTGCTGATAAATGTATTGAAGATACTGCTTTTAATACAACAGATTTTCTTGCATTCTTAAATGGGCAGTTTAATTATAACCGTTCTTGTATTGAAAGCAAAAACAATCGTGGAATCTTTATTTCTGATACAGACGGAATCGTCACTAAAATGTATGCGAAGTATTATGCCGAAGATCCTGAAATGGATTTATCTATGGAAGATTATGAAAACATAATTGCTCCTGCTGCAGATGCTTACACAAGAAAGGCAAAATGGGATAAAATTTTTGTCGTTGTTCCGCATGGAATTTTTGTTGATGATCATACTCGATATATGAAGCACTCCTCTATGGAGTCTCGTATTCAGCTGCTTAATATACTCAAAGAAGAAATTGCAAAAGCAGGACTCAGTGACAAAGTTGAGTTTCTGGATGGTGGTTATATGAATAACTTTAACCGTGTAAAAGAGTATATTGAAAATCTATAATTTACAAAAAATCAAAAAAATGTTATAATTTTTGTATTGGAGGCAAAAATGAATTTTAAAAACTTACTGAAGGATGAATTCCTTAGTGGTAGAACTGTTTTTGATTGGGCATTTATGTGCTTTGGATTAATTTTACAAAGTATCGGTATTTGGTATGGTTTTCATACTGGTAATCCAGATTCTATTGGTCTGATTATATCGGGAATAGCGGGGGTAGTTTCTGTCGTTCTTTGTTCTCAGGGAAAGATCAGTTTTTATATTTTTGGATTTATTCAGCTTTTTACTTACGTTTTCTGTTTTTCTATTCCGCAGCATCTGCACGGTGAAACACTTGAAAATGGAATGTATTTTATAACTATGATTTATGGGCTTTATGTTTGGTTTAAGAACTATAAACGTGATACAAAGACTGAATCTATTGAAGTAAAATCTAAAAATCTTACTTGGAAAGGTTGGGTTATTTCCTTATCAGTATTTGTAGTTGGCACAATTATTTATTGGCAGATTTTGAAGAATTTCCGCATGCCCTGGTCTGCAGAACTTGATAGCCAGCCGCTGTTGGATTCTGTAACTTCTGTCCCTGCTTATATTGCTCAAGTTCTTATGGTTCTTGGTAATTCTGCATCTTGGTTCTATTGGGCAATTTTGGACATTTTTAGTGTCGTTCTTGCTTGGAGAGCTGGCTCTTATGTAATGGTTGCTCAGTTTATCTTTTGGACACTTAATACTTTCTATGGTTTTTATAAATGGTATAAATCTGCTAAGTATGAAAACTATACAAAAATCGAATAACTTTTAATTAATCAAGAGGGGAATTATGATTGTAAAAATTAAGCACGCTAACTATAAACACGCAATTTGGTATCGTCCAGAAGATAATAAATTAATTCCTGGCTGTAAAATTTATAATTATCGTGGTGGTTGGTGCTGCTATTGCCCCTCTGATGAAGTTATTGAAGTCCGTGAAGATTTAGATTATGAAGATTTATTTGCTATGGAGGGGAGAGATAGCGAAGGCAATTT
>JAEDFX010000013.1 GCA_016297805.1 Treponema sp.
CTGATATTCTTGCTGCCCTTGAAAGTGGAAAAGTTAAATGCTTAGTTACAGACTTTGCTGCAGAAGAACTTTTGAACAAGCCAAATGTAATCGTAATGCCACACCTTGGCGCTTCTACTCCAGAGGCAGAAGACAACTGTGCAATTATGGCTGCTGCTCAGCTTAAAGACTTCCTTGAAAAAGGAAACATCGTAAACTCTGTAAACTTCCCAAAAACAGTTACAGACAACCCAATTCCTGCTGGTGGAACACGTCTTTGTATCAGCCACAAAAATATTCCTGATACAATCTCTAAGTTCACTACAATCCTTGGCGAAGCTAAGTTGAACATTTCTTCATTCATTAACCAGGCTCGCGGTGATGTTGCTTACAATATTATTGACGTTGATGGTAAAGTTGATGATGATATTATCGCTAAACTTGCTGCTTGTGATACAGTAAATAGAGTTAGACCTATTTATGCTTAATAATTAATTCAAAATAGAATGAGTGGTACACTGATGACTGACACCAGTGTACCATTTTTTTCTTAAAAAGTTAAAGTTCCTACAACTGTAGTATCATCGTCATCATCATTTTTGCGTTTATTTTTTTTATTTCTTGGACTTTGACTGTCTAGTTCTTCAAGAAAGGCTGCTTTTTCATCACCAGATAGTTCTGTACCTTTTATCTTTTTCTGAGCACGTGCTTTTGGAGATGTAAGGAAAGCAAAAAGACTTCCACACAATCCACCTGCAATACAAATAATAATACCCACAATACCGTTAGGATTTTTCTCAAAAATTTCCCGTAAAATAAACAGAACAAAAACTGCTAAAAATGAAAGCGGTATCTTCTTTTTTGAAAAAGACATAAACGAATTCAGAAAAATCAGCATAAAAACTACAGGTAATGTACCTATTAGACTCTGATTACAAAAGCAGGCATTCAAAACCCCAGAAAACAATGTGGAAACGCCTATCATAATTCCTATTACAATTGAGCCGTACCGTTCTTCCATAGCAGGTCCCAGTAAAAGAACAAAAAGCAACTGTGTAATCAACGTTGAAAAGTTTGTGATTCCAAAAACATAAAAAAACAGTCGAAAATAGGACAATAGACTGCCGGGTAAAAAACCATGTTCGCCAGTAACAACCGTAGGTGATGCAAATAATTTTGCAGTCAAGTTTCCTTTAAATGCAAGGGTATTTAAAATAAACAAAATTATACAAACAAGTGTAAACGTAAGTGTAACTGGTGCATCAAACGCAATATTTAATTTAAATTTCTTCTTAGCCATAATTATTTATCGGTGAATATAATGCATTCATATAGAAATAATTCAAAATAATAACTTCTCATGTCTGACATGATTGTTCAAACTTAAAAAATGAACGCTAAAGTCAGACATAACTGTTCCATTTTATCATTGTGAACTATGATGAATTTTATCTGCTTTTGTGTTATATTCTATATATGAGTGATTACAGTAATCAGAATTTAGGTGAAGGCAGTAATTTTGCTGCTGATGAAGGATTTGAACTTCCTCCAGAACGTAAAGTAATTTTTTATAATGATGATTTCACAACTATGGAATTTGTAGTTGATGTTCTGGTATCTATTTTTAATAAATCTCACGATGAAGCAGAAATGATTATGGAAACTGTTCATGAACAGGGCTCTTCTGTAGTGGGATCATACACTTACGACATTGCAGTATCACGTAAGAATCTTACAATTCAGATTGCCCGAAAACAGGGCTTTCCATTAAGGGTAGAAGTTGAGTAATACAGATAAGCCACAGGGCACAGTCAAACAAATGAAAGTTAGTTCAATTCTCAGCAAGATTCTTTCTGAATCACTTTTGACAGCAAAGGATTTTCATCATGAATTTTTTACACCAGAGCATGTTCTTGCTACTGCAATTAAAGAAGAATTTGTCGAAAAACTTTTAAGTAGCAGTGGAGCAGACACAAGAACTCTTCAGAAGAATGTAAACAATTATCTTTCAACAAAGCTTCCTGTTATTTCTACAGATGCCAATCCAGATATTATTAAAGTTCCACAGGAATCTGCCGGTTTCCAGTCAATGATGAACCGGGCAGTTTTTCACTGTGTAACCTGCGATGCTGATACAATTGATATTACAGACCTTCTGGTCAGCATGTTTGATGAGAATAAGAATTACTGCTCATATTTTTTGAAAACAAGCGGTGTTGACCGTCTTAAGCTTATTGAAAACATCACAAAGATTCGTCCTCTAAAAAAGGGCACTCCTGCTGGTGGTCTTGGAAATATTCCAGGTGGTTCTGCAGGTATGAACGGACCGGAAGGAGTTGGTTCTAACAATGCAGGTGGACTTAAACGCTTTGCAGTTAACATGACAGAAATTGCAAAAACTGGCGCCTACGATGTTCTTGTTGGCCGAGATGAAGAGATTGAACGTACAATTCAAATTCTCTGCCGCCGCACTAAGAATAATCCTCTTCACGTTGGTGATGCGGGCGTTGGTAAAACTGCAATTACTCAAGGACTGGCACAACGAATTGTTGAAGGAAGAGTTCCTGATATATTAAAAGATTATACAATCTATTCTCTTGATTTAGGATTACTTCTTGCAGGTTCTAAATTCCGTGGCGATTTTGAAGAACGACTCCACTCCGTAATAGATGAATTAAAAGAAAAGAAAAAGTCTATTTTATTCATTGATGAAATCCATATGATTATGGGAGCTGGTACAAATGGTTCTACTCAGGTAGATGCTGCAAATCTTCTGAAGCCAGTCCTTGCTACCAGCGAAGTAAAGTTTATTGGTTCCACAACCTACGAAGAATACACAAAGAACTTTGAAAAAGACAGAGCCCTTGCACGGCGTTTCCAGAAAATTGATATTCTTGAACCAACTGCAGAAGAAACTGTCAAAATTCTTGTTGGCCTTCTTCCAAAATATGAAAAACATCACAATGTAAAATATTCTGAAGGAGCTGTAGAAGAAGCTGTTAAACTTTCTATTCAGTTTATGCCAGATCGACGCCTTCCAGATAAAGCCATAGACATCATTGATGAAGCCGGCTCTTATCAGCACATTCTAAAAACCGGTGGATTTGTTGGACTGGGCTCAAAGGCAGGCAGTAAAGCAACTGTTTCTACAGACATCATTCGCAAAGTTACTGCAAAAATTGCGAAGCTTCCAATTGATACTGTTAAAGGCGATGAAAAATCGACTTTGAAAACAATAGAAACAACTCTAAAAAAAGAAATATACGGTCAGGATAAGGCTGTTATAGCATTAGCACAGGCAGTAAAACGTTCTCGTGCAGGATTCCGCAATCCTGATAAACCAGAAGGAAGCTTTCTTTTTGTGGGGCCAACAGGTTGTGGTAAAACAGAATTGGCCCGTTCTTTGGCTAAAATTCTAAAAGAACCATTGCTCCGTTACGATATGAGTGAATATCAGGAAAAGCATACTGTCAGCCGTCTGGTAGGTTCGCCTCCTGGATATGTTGGTTTTGAAGAAGGCGGTCAGCTGGTAAAAGATATTCGTAAAAATCCTCACAGCGTCGTTCTTTTTGATGAAATTGAAAAAGCCCATGAGGATATATATAACGTTCTTCTACAGGTTATGGATTATGGACAGCTTACAGATAATCAAGGTCGCAAAGCAGATTTCCGTTCATGCGTTGTAATTATGACAAGTAATGCCGGTGCAAGAGATTTGGAACATGCAGGAATCGGATTTGGTGCAGAAGCAGGTTCAGATATAGAATCAGCATTAAGTGAAGCCGTTAATAAAGAATTCCCTCCAGAATTCCGTAATCGTCTTGATGCAGTTATTCCTTTTAACTATCTTGATATTGAAGTTGCCAAGTTGGTTTGTAAAAAAGAAGTTGCAAAACTCGCAGGACGAATGTTCGAAAAGAAAGTTGAACTTACAGTTACACCAAAATGTATTGAAGCACTTACAAAAAAAGGTTATTCAAAGGAATTTGGAGCCAGAAATATTGCCCGCACTGTAGAAAATGAAATTGCCAATCAGATGGTAGATGAAGTACTCTTTGGAAAACTGGCAAAAGGCGGAAAAGTTACTGCAGACTTTAAAAACGGCGAAATGATTTGGATTTACGAATAATATGAATAAAGAAACATTTTTTAAGGAATTATATAATTTATACGGTCCAGTAACTCGTGCAAGAAACTGTTTTTTGTACACTAAGAAAAGTGTTCGTGTAACAGATATGTACCAGGAAAATGGTCGTGCTATTTTAGGATGGGAAGGTGGTAACGCCTTTACCCATTTAAAGAATGTTTTATGTCGCGGTCAAGTTGGAAGTTTCATTTGCGAGGATCATTCAAGATTAACTAAAGCAGTTTCTACGCTATTTGTTTCAAACCGCACTCTAATGTTTTTCTCTTCAAAAATGGATGCGTTGAAGGCAGGTCTGCAGATTTCACCAAACAATACCTCAATTTACACACCATGGAATCCAGAAAATACCCCATGGGCCAATATTGATGCAATTGTTATGGCTCCTCCTCTACCTTGGACTGAAACAGTATATATTCTTGCAATAAAAGAAGAACTAGCATCAGGTCTACAAACTCAAGTCCCAGGTAAAGTAACTCTTCCCTTTGCACTTCAAACTGGAATTGCCAGAGCAATTTACAATTTAATTGAAGCTTTACAAACACGAGAAGAAAAAGATTGGTTCATATACGATCCTGTTCTTACAAAATATTGGGAACGAAAAGGCCCTTACCTTTTCCCAAAAGTTCCTGCAGATAAGTATGATGATTTTGTACTTCACTGTTTGAAGTTAGGAATTGCCGTAAATCCTGACTATAATGAAAAATCTATTGTTCCTTTTGGAGCAGATAGAGGAGTATTCACAAAATTGAAGAATTCTCCTTTCATTTATTGAGGCATAAATGAATCCAGACATTTTATTATTCATAATTAAACTTATTACCGGAGGAATTGTAGCATTTCTCGCAATTCTCCTTATGTCTAAAACTCGGGATGGAGCCTGGATGGCAATGGTTGGAGGATTTCTTCTTTCCTATGCAGCTTTGGTGTTCGATTTGCTGGTTAATCTTGGTGTTTTAACTCATACAGCTTTTAAACTCTTTGGTATTCCACTTTCTATGTTATTATGCGCAGTATTACCATCATGTTGTTTTATCCTCGCTTTCATTCTTATGCTGGCAAAACGAGATTAATCAGGAGGAACTATGACACCTATTGATGAATATTGGAATGATTTTATAAAAGATACAGGTCGTGACGAAGAAGATAAATGTGCCGGAGACCTTACCTTTGAAGCAAAAGGATTTGTTGGTGATGAACTTGTATCCCTTGTTTTAAGCGGTAAAAAAACTGCCTTTTTCACAACATGGGCAACTTACGCAATTGATCAGGAACCACTTCCTCTAACTGGAGAGTTGTACGTTGTTCTTGACCGTGCTGAAAACCCACGATGCGTTATTGAAACAGAATCTGTGAATATTATCCCCTTCAATGAAGTTACTTGGGGTATGGCCGTAAAAGAAGGTGAAGATGAAAATCTTGAACAATGGCGAGAGAAAAAGCAGGAATATATAGAAGACGAAGGGGCTATTCTTGGGTTCGATTTTACCCCGGATATAAAACTAGTATTCCAAACCTTTAAGGTGGTTTATCATAAATAAATAACATAGGAGATTGTTATGGAAAACAAACACAGAACTGTAGGAACATTAATTCTTCAGATTGCTTTGGGACTTTTATTCATCGTAAGCGGAATCTGGACCTTGCAGAATGGAAAAGGTGATGAAATCGCTGCTGCTATTCGTTCAATTTTTAATGGCGATGTAGCAAAGGTTATCTGCATTGTATTTGGTATTATTGAAATTGTAGCCGGTGTATTTTTACTTCTCAGACTTTTTGTATTTTTAAACACAAATCTTGATACACTTCTTATGATTATCATTATGATTTGCTGGATTGTAGCAATAATTATGATAGACTTTATTGGAAAAGATGGACTTTTAAACAACCTGAATGAAGGTTTTCTGGGCTTTCTCAACCGATTCGCACGTCACCTGCTCATTCTTGGTGCCGTAATTAAAGTAAAGGATTAATTTGTTATGAAGAAATTACTCTGTAGTTTAGTATTATTGTTTACAATATTCACAGGTCTTATTGCTAAAGAAGGACTCGTAAGTTTTACTGCTGGTATCACATCAGGGATTCCTTTTTACGGAAGCGATTCTATGCCTGAACTTGCTGAAAAAGTCGATACTGATTACAGAGTAATTATCGGAACATTTGCAAATATAAACCTAAACGTTATCAAACAGATAAGTTTCTTTACAGGTGCTGATTTACTTGCTGATTTTAACTGGCAGGGTAAACAGCATAAAAACCATCTGCACATAGATTTTCCATTAGGCTTTAAGATTTATCCAGGCCTTGGTGGATTGAATATAGGGTTAGCATATACATTAGGGTTCAGAAGTGATTTTCTTAAAGCAGCTTCCAACAACAAGAGTAACAGTATTGCCTCCTGGGGAAACGGCTTTAAGATTCTTTTGGAATATAACTTTGCTCATGAAGGAAAATCTAAATATCTTCCTACAATCGGGGGCAGTTGGAATTTAATGCCACGGGGAAATAATTCTTACGATAATATTATAACTTTCTATCTGGCTGAAAATTTCTAGTCTTTTTCTACTTTTTCATTACATCAAGAAACTGTTGCAATGGAAGAGGACGACTATAATAATACCCTTGAAGATATTCACACCCCAATTCCTGAAGATGCTTAGCCTGTTCTTCAGTTTCAACACCCTCAGCAAGAACTAATAAACCAAGCGATTTTATCATATCTATAGTTGACTTAAGTACAATATGGGCTCTTGTATTTTCAAAACCTTTCCATACAATAGATTTATCAATTTTAATCATTCTGAAAGGCAGATTAAGAATATAAGAAATATTTGAATTTCCTGAACCATAATCATCAAGAGATAATTCTATTCCATCAGCCTGAAGATAATTCATATTTTTAAGAAGTACATCAGGACTGTTTGTACTGGCAGTTTCTGTAATTTCAATGTTTATTAAAGATGAAGGTATGCCAAACTGATTACGAATATCAATCAGCTGTTTATACATATCCTCCTGAATACATTGTATAACAGAAAGATTTATATCTACCTTTTGAATATTAAAATCGTTTAGATTAATTTCTGAGAGATTTTTACACACTGTCGTGAAAACAAATTTTCCAATTTCGAAAATAGTTCCATTCTGTTCTGCTATAGGAATAAACTCTTCAGGCGAAACAAAATTTCCATCATCATCCTTAAGACGAACCAAAGCTTCTGCTCCTGTGAGCAAATGCTTTTCAATCGAATATATAGGCTGATAATAGACTTCAAATCGATTTTCTTTCAATCCTTTTAATATACAGGACTCTATATATGAACGCGTGTGGATTCTTACAATCTCAAGCTCTTTTGCTTTAACTATCTGTTGGGCAAATTTTTTATTAATAGCAAAATATGATATTAAATCACTGACATCATGGCTTTCTAAAACATCTGTTTGACTTTCAATTTGGCATACTCTAAAAGAAAGCATAAGATCCAGAGCAGAATATCCCCATTTAATACTTATTTGACTTCTAATAAAATCCAGAATTTCATCTGTCTTATTAGGTTCACAATTACGGGCAATCAAGGCATATGAACCAAATCTAAGTCTATATACCGAATATCTTCTATTTCTATAATTTGACTTTAATGCAGAAACAATACAGGTCTCTAAATTTGCCTTATCTTTATCACCAAGAGTATTATGATAAAAATCTGCATCTTCAAGAATTATTGAATAAATATAAAACTTATGATGCCCTACAAAAAGATGATCCAAATATCGTATAAATCCCTTTTTGTTCAGACATTCCAGATTATTGTTGTACACATCAGCAGAACGCTGAATATAAAATGAAATATCCAGCGTGAACATTGAAAGAGCAAGAGAAATAACACGGGCATATGGGAACAAGAATTGTACAACAAGTGAACCTGTCATAAGATTCAAAGCCAAAATCAGATGCCCCAATACTCCCTTATTCAAAGTCTTTCTGTAATGCCAGATTACATTAAATCCACCTATCATATACAATGCAATGTAAACATAAAATATTAAGTATCCTATTTTTCCATTTTCTATAAGTGATGTACCTTCCAGAATGTAGAACAATGAAAATTCTTTATGTCTGAAGAATGGTGAAATAACAATGAATAATGTTGTAGAAATAAGAGGAACAAGGATAAAATTAAACTTCCGCGGAATATTATTTCTAATATGGAAGAAATCCACTAAAGCAAAACAATACATTAAAAAACATATCGGTATTACATTTAAAGTAAGATAATAAATCTCATTAATTAGATACAATATGACACTTGATGTTGTAAGAGCTTTTATGCTTACAACACATCGTAACAAGTCAAATGCATTCGAAAACATTCCAAGATATGCAAACAAAAGAAATACATTGTTTTGGAAATTCATTAACTTTCGTATACGAAGATTATAATAAATTACAAGAGCATAAAGAATTAACGAACATATGCTATACTGTATAATAAAATTCATATTTTAATGTTATTTTATAGTAGAAAGTAACTCTTCGCAATCAAAAACCACTTTGTCGGCACCGTGATTTTTTAAGAAATCTATACCACGAAAACCCCAATCCACTCCAATAACATCAAAACCACAGTTTTTTCCAGTTGCAATATCAACATCAGAATCACCAACAAAACAACCCTTAATCTCAGAAATGTTCTTTCCAAAAAGCTGCTGAACAATTCGATGAACACCATCAGGAGCAGGCTTTACAGGCAATCCCACATTACCGCCTGAAACAAAATCAAAAACTCCTGGGAAAAATTTTCTACATAATTCCAAAGCTGCATTTTCATCTTTATTGGTATTAACAGCCAGTTTTACTCCTGTTGATTTCAGTTCATTTACACATTCCAGAATTCCACTGTAAGGAGCCGTTTTTTTATCACAATGCACTTCGTAGTAAGTTCTGAAATCTTTTAAAACTGTTTCATATTCCTCTTTGGAAATATCTGCTGGACAAGCTCGTTCTATCAATTTTGCAATACCATTTCCAACCATGTATTTAATTTCTTCCACTGTGTGAGTTGGAAATTTATGTCTGTTTAAAACAAAATTACATGAATCAGCTAGGTCATCTATTGTATTAAGAATTGTGCCATCAAGGTCAAATACTACAAGATCATATTTCATAATATCAGTTATATCACAAATGATACGAAGAAGTCAGTCATCAGTGTACCAATTTTCATTTGGTACACTGATGACTGACTTCTTCGTATCACAGTATATTCTCCTGTCGTTGAAATTTCACCTATAAAATGGTAAAGTATGTCATTATGGATTTACTAAAAAAGCTTAATGAATGTGAAAAACGCTTTAAAGAAGTTAGCGACCTTGTAATGGACCCTAATCTGGTCAAAGATGCAAAAAAATACAAAGACACAATGCGTGAACATGGTTATTTAAGTGAAGTTTGCGCACTTTCTGAGGAATACAAAAAAGTTCTTCAGGGAATTCAGGATGCCAAAGAAATGATTACTGCAGAAGATGATGCAGAAATGAAGGAAATGGCTCGTGAAGAACTGAAGGAACTTGAAGAAAAACAACCACAGCTTGAAGAACAGATTAAACTTAAACTTGTTCCACCTGATCCACTTGATGAAAAGAATATCATTTTGGAAATCCGTTCCGCTGCCGGTGGTGATGAAGCATCATTGTTTGTACGTGACCTTTGGGAAATGTATACACACCTTGCTGACCGTAAAGGCTGGAAAACAGAAACTATGGAAGCACAGGAAACTGAAGTTGGTGGTTTCAACAAAATTGTAACTAATATTTCTGGTAAATTCGTATATGGAACTTTACGCTGGGAATCTGGTGTGCATCGTGTTCAGCGAGTTCCTCAAACAGAATCGCAGGGACGTTTACAGACTTCTACTGCAACTGTTGCAGTATTACCTGAAGCAGAAGAAACTGATATTCAGATTAACATGAATGATGTTCGTGTAGATGTAATGCGTGCCGGCGGTCCGGGTGGACAGTGTGTAAACACAACCGACTCAGCAGTACGATTAACACATATTCCAACAGGCCTTGTTGTAATCCAGCAGGATGAAAAATCACAGATTAAAAACAAGGAAAAGGCTTTCCGTGTATTGCGTGCCAGACTGTTTGATTTGGAAGAATCAAAAAAACAGGCAGAAAGAGCTGCAGCCCGCTCAAGCATGGTTGGTTCTGGTGCCCGTTCAGAAAAGATTCGTACTTACAACTACCCTCAGGATCGTGTAACAGATCATCGTATTAACTATAACGCTCATAACTTACCTTCATTTATGATGGGTAACATGGACGATATGCTTGATGCCTTGAATGTTTACGCAAAAGAAGAGCAGTTGAACGATATTTCTGGATTGGAGAATAACTAATTATATAATTTTTGCAACTTCGGGTGTATAATTATTCGATATGCTTTTTGGCTATAAGATTTTAGTTTATTGTACCTCTCAGATTCACAGATCCAGTTTTCAGGCCTTTGTTTCTTCACTTAACGATGAGCTTATAAAAAATAACTGGCGTCTTCTCGTTTTTTGTTCAGAATCTGATTTTGCCGTAACAAATACAAACAGCCGGGGCAATCTAAATATATTCGAATTAATCAATTATGATATTGCTGATGCAATAGTTTTTTCTGATGAACGCCTTAAGGCTCCTGAATTAAGAGATAAAGTATTATCAATAGCAAAAGAAAAAAATATCCCTTTCTTTCTGCTGGACGGATATGAAAATGATACCTATAACATCCGTTTTGACCAGGGACATAGCTTCAAAAAAATAGTAAAACACATTGTTGAACAGCATGAAATTACAAGTCTTCATTTTCTTGCAGGAACAAAAGATTCTTCCCAGTCTTTGCTCAGATTAAATGCTTTTAAAGAAGTTCTTAAAGATAACAATATTCCCTTTGATGAAAGCATGGTTAGTTATGGAGATTTCTGGGACGGACCTGCTATGGTTGCAGTTCAGAAATTAGTAGATGAAAATAGAGTTCCAAGAGCCATTATTTGTGCAAACGACACAATGGCAATTGCCTCGGTTACCGTCTTAGAAAAAAACGGATATAAATGTCCAAGAGATGTAGTAGTTACAGGCTTTGATGGTATTGATGCCGTTTTATATTCAAATCCAAAAATTACTTCTGTTTTATGCAATTTTCATATTTTGGCCATAGAAACAGCCCATTTTATCTTTGATGTAATAGCTAACCACACCCCGCCATCAACAAGGCTTGTTGATGGTTCTATTATGATTTCTGAATCCTGTGGATGTAATTCAATTGCTCCATCTAACTCTTTGGAGTATATCAACAATCTTACAAATGCATATGCCAGTTACAGATACGAAAATATTGATTTAAGTAATCTTTCATCCTTAATCATTACCAGCAAAAACCTTGCTGAACTTATAAAGAATCTTAATAATGGTCTTTTATATAATTGTATGTGCCTTGTGAAAGCCGAATGCATTGACGAAAATATAGATCCTAATATTTCCCATACAAGTTCTACTTACGGGGAATCTGTATTCGTTCTTCACGACTCTGATTCTAACGAGGAAAACCCTAATCACTTCATAAAAACCACAGAGTTGATTCCTAGAATGAAGGATACCTTAGATATTGTAAAAAAACCTTTGATTTTTGCTCCTATCAATAATATTAATCAGCCACTTGGTTACATGATGTTCTCTTTCTATGATTATAGCCAGCAGAATTTTGTTAAGGTAAATCAAATTACAACATGGCTTGGAAATGCAATCTCAAGTTATAGAAATACTAAATATCAGCAGCAGTTACAGAAAAAGCTGGAGGATATGTACAGACATGATTCTCTTACAGGACTTTTCAACAGAAATGGCTTTATGAGAATTTATCAGGAAGTTATTTCTGATTCCAATGTAAAAACAATTACACTTGCTGTCTGCGATTTGGACAACCTCAAAAAGATTAATGATAATTACAGTCATAATGAAGGTGATAATGCCATTCGTGTTATTGCAAATGCACTTTCACAGACTGGTGAAACAGGTGCTTTCTGCCGTTACGGTGGAGATGAAATCATCGGCTTATATTCACATGCGGTAAACATTGATAATATTCAGAAAAATCTTCAGAAATACATTGATGATTACAATTCATCCTCCGGAAAACCTTACACAGTTTCAACAAGTATTGGTATTTATACTTCTGAAAAAGCTTCTTTTGAAGAAATGTTTGCAAAAGCCGACGAGCTTATGTATAAGCAGAAAACCACTAAAAAAAATCGTCGAAAGTAGCCTGACAGAATGACTATATATCAATTTAAAACTCAGTCTATTAATGTCCTAAAAGAAACTTCTCCTTCTCCTCAGCTGGACACGGAAGTTCTATTGGAATATTGTCTTAAACTTTCAAAAACACAGCTACTACTGGATTATAAAAAAGAACTTTTACCAGAACAGGAAAACTGGCTTTTAGATGCAGTTTCTAAACGTAAACAAGGACTTCCAGTTGCCTATATTACAGGTCATAAAGAATTTTATGGCTACGATTTTATAGTATCACCTGCAGTTTTAATTCCAAAACCTGATACAGAAATTCTTGTAGAACGGGGAATTGAAATTATTCTTGAAAAGATGGAAGCCCATCCCAACCAGATTCTGACAGTCTGTGATATGTGCACAGGCAGTGGATGTATAGCGCTGGCTGTTCTTAGAACTCTATCAGAAGTTTACAAAATACCAGAAAGCAGGCTGCCTAAATTTACATTGGTAGACATTTCGCCAGCTGCACTTGAAATTGCAGAAAAGAATGTTTCTACTCTTGGAAACCTTAAAGAACGTATACATCTGGTTCGCTCAAATCTTTTTGAGCAATTTCCTAAAGAAGGTGGCTGGACCTTTGATGTAATACTTACGAACCCACCTTATATTCCTCACTCCATGGTAGAAGAACTTCTAAAGGATGGAAGAGGTGAACCTCGTCTGGCACTTAATGGAGATGTAACACTCACCGGAGATGCTGCTGTGACAGAAACCGGAGAACCTGCTGATGATGGTCTGGAAATTATAAAAAATCTTATTCCGCAAGCAAAAAATCATCTGTCTCCGATGGGATTAATTCTTATGGAAACCGGAGAATACAACGCAGAAGCAACTGCAGAATATGCAGCTTCTTTGGGTTTTAAAAGCAAAATCCATCAGGATCTGGAAGGTCAGCTAAGAGTTGTAGAATTATCATAACATTTCAAGCTGATTTACTTTCTTCAAAAGAATCACCGTAATATCATCTTCTTTAGGGGCTTCACCTATAAATTCCATAACCTGTTTTTTTATCAGACTCAGTAAATCATTTGCTGACAAATCTGCGTTTTCACGAATAATTTTTTCAAGTCTGGCACGACCAAACTCATTATTGTCCTTATCAGAAATTTCAGTAAGTCCATCAGAGAAACATAACATAATATCATCAGGTTTCATCTGGAATTGAATATTACAGAAGGCTACTTCAAAACCAGCCAAACCGATTGCCCCATAATGTGGACCATTTTCCATATCTTTTAGAGAAATACACTCTTTAAGCTCAGAATCATAAACAATAGGATATGGATGCCCCGCACTGGCAAGCTCAACCTTGCAGCTATCTCCTAAATCTGTAAATCGAACCATGATTCCTGTTAAATAGTTTTCAACATCACCCTTAGCCGCAATAATTTCATCATTTATTTCACCAAGTGCATAAGAAATAGGAAAATAATTTTCATAGGCTCTGTTAAAATATCTATGGATAATATTTTTTGAAAGCATTGTTACCAAAGCAGCCGCAACTCCATGACCTGACGCATCAAACAAAGAAAATCCCTTAAGTTTTTCTCCATCATCTGAATAGAAATCAAATAAGTCACCAGATACCTTATCCAATGGCTCATAAGCTATATCATGATTCCAGCCAAGGAATTGCTTCGGAGGTTTTGTAAAAAAGTTTTCCTGAACAATAGCAGCCATCTGCATATCCCGCTCAGATTTTTCTACTTCAAGCTCTAGCTTTTCTTTAGCCAATGTCAAATCCACAGTCTGCAATTCAACTTCTCTACGCAAGTCATCCGTAAGTCGCTGATTTTGACCATACACAAGCCCGTAATCAATAGAAAAGTAAACAATAAAATATACAATTGTAAAAACAAGTCCAAAAAGAACAAAATATGGAAAATTTATATTTCTGAAAATATGTCTGATTAATAAATCGAACATAAGAGTTATAACCATTGGTGAAAAACCTCTGGCTGCAATTCTGGCTTTTTTACGCTTTTCTTTATCGAATAAAGATTTTACAACACTAGATATACCAAGTAAAAAGTGGAGAAGATATGTAATAATCATTGGAACACATATCTTACTAAGACTTGAATAATCAGGCATTGCCAGAGTGATAATAACAGTTATAGCTACAACAGTACGCTTGAATATTACAAACTGCTTACTTTGCCCTACTCCTACAAATGTAAGAATGAAGGTTACAATTGCGTACATTGTAAAATAGAAGAAACAGCACTGTATAACTTTTGTAAATAAAAATGTACCCGCCCAGCTTACAGATCCATAATAAGGCATTTCAGGTGCATTGTAAAAGCTTAAGAAAACAAATGAAGTTAAACATATCATTGCAAAGTTCAACATATTTTTTTCTTTACGGGCAAAATAAAATATAAAGAACAGAAGGAATGCACAAAAAAGTATACCCGAAAAAAACAGATAGACTTTTGAGCAGGCAAAGGTATATAACGCAGCTGTTCGACTAGCCTTTGCATATTCGTCTATTGTAATACCATCAGATATAGTTCCTGTTCCAAATGAAAAAAGCTTTATATATACTTCGTTTTCCCCACTCTGATTCAACAGCTCCTGAGGCAAAGCATAAAAATGTGCCTGATATTGAACAGAATATTGTCTAGGTTCAAATTCACCGTATTGTCCCAAAAAAGCACCATTCAACCAGGCTTTCTCAGAAAAATGAAGATATGGAATTACCATTCCTAGTGGTTTGTTTTTAAGATTTTCATTAATAGTAAATTTGATTTTTACCCACACATAGGCAGGATCAGGACCAAGCTTATCAGAAATGTTATTATAGGAAAGCTCTAAAGGTTCATACGTTAATTGCGCTGCCTCTTCCACTGTCTGATTAATATTTCCCAAAGCCCAGTAAACATTATCATCCACCCGCTGCTCAGTTTTCACCTTACCACCACAGGAAGTTACAAGAAAGAGGATAGCAAAAATATATAAGAACTTCTTAACGAGCTTCATATTTAGATTAATTATAACATAAAAAGATAATTTAAAGAAAAAAAACTCCTGCACTTTAAAGCACAGGAGTTGTATTAATTACAAATTAAACTACAAAGTAGCCAATGTTTTTTCAATTCTTGCCAAAGCTTTTTCTTTACCAAGAACCAGAATAGAACCGATTAATGGAGGAGAAACTCGGCTTCCTGTAACAGCCATACGGATTGGCATCATAAAGTCACCAAGTTTAATTCCCATTGCTTCTGCCTTAGCTTTTGCAAGATTTTCTGCACCTTCGTGATCCAAGTCAAACACCTGAACAACAAAGTCTTTTGCAGCTTCAAGAACTTCCTTAGTTTTTGCAGCATCCAGCTTTTTAGGAATAATCTGTTCTGCAGGTGGAACAGCTGGTTCAGTAAACATGAATTTTACCATTTCAGCAGCTTCTGTTAAGAACTTAAGACGTTCCTGAATAAGTGGCATAAGACCAAGTAATGTTTTTTCAACATCTTCTGTGCTCATGTTCATAGATTTATCAACACAGTATGGACGACCATCTTCACCCATAGCAACCCCTGAGAATTCTGGACCAACATTTGGTTTTGGCTGTGGATTTTCAGGGTTGATTTCCAAAGTAGCATCGCCTGTTCCAGTAATAAATGGAAGTGTCCATTTGTACAATTCCTCTGCACTCATCTGGCGGATATAGTTACCGTTGTAGTATTCAAGTTTTTTGTAATCGAATACAGCAGGAGCCTTGTTCAAGTGTTCAAGCTTAAATGCTTTTGCAAGTTCATCCAATGTGTAGAATTCTTTTCCTTCTTCGTAAGAACAACCAAGCATTGCAACATAGTTTACAATTGCTTTTGGCAAATAGCCACGGGCACGGAATTCATTCAATGATGTAGAACCGTGACGTTTAGAAAGTTTTTTACCATCTGAACCGTTTACCATTGGCAAGTGACAGAATTCTGGGTGTTCCCAGCCGAAAGATTTATACATCTGAACGTGTAATGGAGTAGAAGGAATCCATTCCTGAGCACGCATAACGTGAGAAATCTGCATCATATGGTCATCAACAATGTTAGCCAAATGGTATGTTGGGAATCCATCAGATTTAAGCAAAACAGGATCTGGAGAAATATCTTCATTTTTCCACTGAATGTCACCAAGAATGTGGTCGTGGAATACAGTTTCACCTTCCATTGGAACCTTAAGACGAATTACATAAGGTTTTCCAGCATCAAGATTAGCTTTTACTTCTTCTGGAGTAAGGTGGCGGCAGTTACGGTCATAACCTGGAGCCATTTTGTTTTCTGTCTGAATTTTACGGATGCGGTCCAAGCGTTCAGCATCACAGAAACAGTAATAAGCTTCACCGTTTTCAATTAATTTATTTGCATATTCTTTATAAAGTTCAAAACGTTCACTCTGAACATAAGGTCCAAAATCACCACCTTTATCGCCACCTTCGTCCCAGTCAATTCCTAACCAGGCCATTGTGTCATAAAGGTTCTGAACATATTTTTCATCGTAGCGAGTACGGTCTGTATCTTCCAGGCGAAGAATAAATTTTCCGCCCTTTGAGCGAGCGTACAAGTAGTTGAACAAAGCAGTGCGAACACCACCAATATGCTGCATTCCAGTTGGAGATGGAGCATAACGAACACGAACTTCTTTAATGTTTTCCATATTAGTCCTCTTTTCTCGATATTACTGAGATATTTCATCCGTTTGAGCGCGAATGATTTAATTTCTTCTATAATAGTGAATTGGGCGTGTCCCCGCAAGCGGGGTCGGGTGTTCCACAGTTCCGCTATCGCTCCAGCATCCTCAGTCACTTCGTTCCTTGCGGTTGCCGCTTTCAGCGCTGTTCCATACCCTCACGCAAACACTTCAGCATTGCTTCACATCCTTCTAAAACATCAAGATATGTCTGGTCGAAATTTCCAGTGTACCAAGGGTCTGCAATTTCTCTGTTTTTACCTGCAAACTCCAGCAGCAAACGAATCTTATTTTCAGGATCATAATTCCAACGGCGATTCATGTAATAAAGATTCTCATCATCCATTGCAACTAAATAATCATATTTATCATAATCTGCAGCAGTAATCTGGCGAGCAGCACGACGAGTAAAAGGAACGCCTTCCTTCAAAAGCTTTTGTCTTGTTCCGTAATGGATATCATTTCCTATTTCTTCTGTACTTGTAGCAGCAGATTCAATCAAAAACTGCTCAGACAAACCTGCCTTTGCAACCACATGTTTAAAAACAAACTCAGCCATTGGAGAACGACAGATGTTTCCATGACATACAAAAAGAACTTTAATCATATTAATAATTGTAAAATTTTAATTACAGAATTTCAATTATATGATATAATGCAAAGTTATAATACTAATATTGTATTTTGGAGAAATCATTTATGAACGAGAACTCAAAGAAATTACCTTTCTATGTATATGTACTACAGTACTTTATTTATCTTTCACCAGTTTACTGTTACCAGTTCATTGGTATGCTTGCTGGCATTTTTACATTCCGTGAGTACAAAGCAATTTCAACAAATCCACTTTCTTTAATTGGATTTGTTGTTATAAACGCTCTGGCTATAGGAGTCTGTTTTCTTATTAAAAAGAAATTAGCAGCCTATAACAACAACGAAATTACTTCTGAAGAAATGAATAAATTCCTTTTTATTCTTGCAAAGGTAAACATTGCTGTTCCTTTGCTTTATTCTTTCTTCCAGGCTGCAACAGTTTGTATTCTCTGTAATAAGGGCGTCGCTGTATTATCTGCATTTGAAGGAACATCTCCTGTTTTATCAATTGGACTTTATTCCTTTGCAGTAGTTTTTGAAATTGCACTTCTCTTCTATGTAATCAATATCCGTCTTCTTGAAACAAACATTAGTTATATTCCTTTCAAGGCTGATGAAATTACTATGGATATTACACAGCGTAACCTTCTCACATTGCTCTTTGCATTGTTAGGACTTCTTATGCTTATGATATCTATTCTTCTTGTTCCAGCAAACCTTGAGAATGGAGTTATAAGCATCACTACAAAGGTACTTCCTTTTGCAATTTACTCTCTTATCTATTTCTTTGTAATAGAAATTCTTCTTGTTGGGGATGTAAAGAGCAGTCTTATTAAAATTGCCAATATTGCAGAAGCTTTTGCAAACAGAAATTTTGCACTTGAAAATAAACACCCTACAAACCGCAGTGAACTTGGTGTAATTGTTCAGGATATGAATAACCTAAAATCCCAGATGTCTTTGATTCTTAACGATATTAATAAATCTGCAACTGCTTCTGTAAAACAAGCCGATGATCTTGTTGCAAACATGGGTGTTACAAAACAGAATGTTACAAGTATTACTAGTGCTATTGATAAAGTTACAGGAGAAATTAATACACAGGCTGACAGTGTTAATGAATCTAAAAACTCTGCAGAACAGATTATGACTAACATTCGTGCTCTTAATGCTGCTATTGAAACTCAGGCCTCTGGCGTTACACAGTCTTCTGCTGCAGTAGAAGAAATGGTTGCAAATGTTGCCAGCGTTACTCAGATTCTTGATAAAAATAAGAATGCTGTTGAAAAGCTCTCAATTGCAGCTGACCAAGGACAGAGTCAGGTTGAAGCTGCTGTAAAAGCTGTAGATGAAGTTCTTCAGCAGTCAGCAGGCATTCTGCAGGCTTCCAGCGTTATTCAGAACATTTCAAGTCAGACAAACCTTCTTGCCATGAACGCCGCAATTGAATCTGCCCATGCTGGTGAAGCTGGTAAAGGCTTCGCAGTAGTTGCTGAAGAAATCCGTAAGCTTGCTGAACAGTCTGGTGCTCAGAGCAAAACAATTGACGTAAATCTTAAAACATTGTCTGAATCAATCACAGGCATTACATCAGACATTAAACAGGTTCAAACAGCATTTGCAAATATTTACGAACTTTCACAGAAAGTAAAGGAACAGGAACTTGTTATTTCTAATGCAATGGATGAACAGAATGCAGGTAACCAGCAGGTTTTGGAAGCAATGCATGCTATCAGCGATTCTACTTCAACTGTAAAAAATGGTTCTACAGAAATGCTTACAAGTGGTTGGGCTGTAGTAAAAGAAATGAAAAATCTTGCTAAGATTACAGACTCTGTAAAAGAAAGTATGAGAGAAATAGGAAACTTCTCTTCACAGATTTCTGATGCTATTACAATCACAACTGCTTCTACAAACGGAACAAAACAGAGCCTTAGCAAGGTTATGGACAATATTTCTACTTTCAAAATTTAATTATTTATCTAAAATATTTCTTTATAAAAGGAGATTGCCCTAACGGACAGTCTCCTTTTTTTATGCTATAATATAATTATGGCTGATTATCATGAATTTCCTGCGGCTCCGGAAGGAACCCCTGTTTCTAACTTTGTACACCTTCATGTACATTCCGACTACTCTTTACTAGACTCCTGCGCAAAGCTTGATGATCTTGTTGCAAAAGCAAAGTCTCTGAACATGCCAGCGCTGGCCCTGACAGACCACGGCAACATGTTTGGTTCCTTGAACTTTGAAAAACTTTGTCATGTAAATGGAATTAATCCTATTGTTGGCTGCGAATTCTATGTTGCCTACGGTAGTCGTTTTGAACACAACACAGTTCCATACACTCATAAAGGAGAAGACGGGGAAGGAAAGGCAAAATACTTCCATCTTGTTTTACTTTGTGAAAATCAAACCGGATACAAAAACATGAGCTGGCTTTGTTCTTTAGGATATACTGAAGGCATGTATTATAAGCCTCGTATTGACTGGGAGCTTTTGGAAAAATATCACGAAGGCTTAATCTGTTGTTCTGCCTGTATTGCGGGAGAATTACCTCAGCTTTTAATGGCAGGTATGGACAAAGAAGCAGAAGAATTAGTTCTTAAATATAAAAACCTTTTTGGCCCAGATCATTATTATATTGAATTGCAGGACCACGGTTTACCAGAACAGAAAATGCTTAACCCTAAGCTGATTGCTATGGCCCGTAAGCTGGACATCCCTCTTGTAGCTACAAATGATATTCACTATGTAGAAAAAGAAGACTGGGAAGCTCAGGAATGTCTACGTTGTATCGGATTTAAAAACAATATTAAGCTGGACCAGAACGGACAGATTATTTCCGGAATGGGCGGCGAGCATCACGAATGGTATTTTAAAACTGAAGCTGAAATGCGTGCCCTTTTCCCAGATTGTCCTGATGCTTTTGATAATACAGTAAAGATTGCCAACATGTGTGATCTTACAATCCATCAGTATTCAACGCCAGAATTAAAAGGTACTTTGCCTAGATTTGAACTTCCTAAGGAATTTCAGATTCACGAAGATTATACAAAAAATCAGGATGAATATTTACGCCACCTGGTAGAGCTTGGACTTAAAAAACGCTATCCAGAAATTACTCCAGAAATCCGCGAACGCTGCGAATACGAAATGGGAATCATTCTTGGCATGGGCTTCAGCGGATACTTTCTTATTGTATGGGAATTCATCAACTGGTCTAAATCTACATGGGATAATGTAAATAATCGTCCTAAACCTTATATGCCAATTGGTCCTGGACGAGGTTCCGGTGCCGGTTCCTTAGTTGCTTATTGTCTTGGAATTACAGACATTGATCCTTTCCGTTTCAAATTGATTTTTGAACGATTCTTAAATCCTGAACGAGTATCCATGCCGGACTTCGACGTTGATATGGACTTCGACTTTAGACAGGATATTATCCAGCATACCCGAGATTTGTACGGTGAAAAGAAGGTAGGTCACATTGTAACCTTTGGTACTCTTAAACCAAAGAACGTTATTGCAGATGTTGGACGAACTTTAGGCATTCCTCTTAGTGAAGTAAATATGCTTAAGTCTAAAGTCAGTGAAAATTTAAAGGCTAAGCTTAAAAACTGTTTTGAACCACCTACAGAAAAATTCCCTGATGGCGGTCAGCTGGCAGAATATCGTCACGATCCTCGTTATGAAAAGCTGTTTGACCTGGCTTGTAAGCTGGAAGGTTGTAAACGCAATACTGGTCTTCATGCATCGGGAATGGTAATCGGGCTAACAGAACTTCCAGACTGGGCACCGGTTTTTGCCATTGATGATAAAGGTGAAAAGAAGATTGGCGTACAGTACACAATGGATATTATTGAACCTTGTGGACTTGTAAAATTCGACTATCTTGGACTTAAAACACTGTCTCTTATTCGTTATGCAGAAGAGATTATTAATAATCACAAAAAACCTGGTTCCCCAGATTTTGTTGCTGCAGAAGTAAGCGAAACTGATCCAAAGACCTTCGACCTTTTTAAGCGTGGTGACTCAGTTGCTGTTTTCCAGTTTGAATCTCCTGGTATGCAGAAAATCCTGCGTCAGTTCCAGCCTGAAAAACTGGAAGATTTGGTTGCCTTGAATGCTTTGTATCGTCCAGGTCCATTGGATTACATTCCTAACTATATTGACGGTAAATGGAAACCAGAGACAGTTCATTATCCTGATCCGTGTCTTAAAGAAATTCTTGAGGAAACCTATGGTGTAATGGTTTATCAGGAACAGGTTATGCAGGTTTCACAGAGAATTGCGGGATTTTCTCTTGGTGGTGCAGATATGCTCCGTCGTGCCATGGGTAAAAAGAAGCCTGAAGTTTTGATGGGCAAGAAAAAGGAATTTATTGAGGGTGCCATTAAACAGGGATTCACCGAACAGCATGCAGCTGATATTTTTGAAATTATGGTTCCGTTTGCAGGATATGGTTTCAATAAATCTCATGCTGCGGCTTATTCCGTTCTTGCATATCGCACAGGTTATTTAAAGGCCAACTTCCCTGCTGAATTTATGGCAGCAAACCTTACAAACGAAATCACCTCTACAGACGGTCTTCCAGCATACATTGAAGAATCTCGCCGAATGGGAATTGAAGTAGATCCTCCAGATGTAAATCGTTCCGATGTAAACTTTGACGTTGTAAACGGAAGAATTGTATTTGGACTTAAGGGAATTAAAGGAATGGGTGAAAATGCTGCCCGTTCTATCATCAATGAGCGAAAAGAAAATGGTCCTTACAAAAGCTTTATGGACTTTGTAAAACGTGCCTGTACTCGTGTAGAGAAAGATTCTGAAACTGGCATTGAGCGTGTTGCTGTTAACAAGAAAGCTGTTGAAGTTTTAATAAAAACCGGTGGATTTGACCATTGTGGTGAAGAAAGCGGACAAGTTCAAAACAGAGCCACTTTACTGGAAAATATGGATGGTGCAATCGAATATGCTTCCGGAATATTAAAGGATAAACTTGTAGGTCAGGGAGATTTATTTGGAGATTTAGGAGAAGAAGATACTTCATATACTGAATTCCAATTTAAAGTAATACCAGATTTACCACTTATGGAGCAGCTGAACATGGAAAAAGAATGTATTGGATGCTATGTCAGCGGTCACCCTTTGGACAGCTATAAAAAAGCTATAGAAAGAGCAGTTACAGTTCGAGCAAGTAACATTGACCGAATTGCTGCTGAAAGCAAAGCAGAAAAAGAAGCTCTGCTTTCAAGTGGAGCAAAACCATGGCAAATGAGAGATACAGGAAAATCATATATTGCACTGGGAATGATAAATGGAATCCATGAAATCACTACAAAAAAGGGTGACAGAATGGCTTTCGCAAAATTAAATGATTATGACGGTCAGATTGATTTAACCTTCTTCCCAAAAATATGGGAACAGTTGAAAGAAAAAATTGAAGATTCTGGTATTTACGCCTTCCGTGGAAAAATAGATGGAAGCCGGGAAACTCCTTCAATGATAATTGATGCACTTGAAGATGCAGAGCAACTGGAAAATCATGCAGCTCAGTCAGTGCATATTATGCTGGATACAAGTTTTAACAATGAAGCAGGAATTTCACAATTAAAAGATTTTTTATTTGATAAAATGGGTAATTGTTCAGTATATTTTCATATAGACACAGGAAATAATCCTTACATTGTAAAGGCTAATGAACAGATAAAGATAAGTTCTTCGGATGAAGTTCTAAAAGCCTTAAAAGAAGTCAATTTTGTAAAGGATGTATGGACTGAATAATTTTTACTAACACAGGAGTTCACTTTGATTCAAACAATTTTATCGCTACTTTCAGCAGTAGTTACAATTTACACAATTCTCTGTTTTGCAAATATCATAATGTCCTGGATTCCAGGATTAAAGTTCACAGCCTTTGGACGTTTTATTACAGCTGCCACAGACCCTTATATGAATTTCTTTTCCAGATGGGGCTTTCTAAGATTTGGCAATGTTGATTTTTCGCCAATCATTTCCATTGGAGTATTATCACTTCTGTCATCTATTTTAGCAGGAATTCAGGGAACTGGAAGACTCTATCTTGGTGGTATTCTGGCAACAATCATTTATATGCTGTGGAATATTATATCTTCACTTCTTGGTATTTTCTTTCTTCTTTTACTAATCCGCTGGATTGTTTTGCTGATTCATAAAGGTCAAACTTCTTACAACTCTGGCTGGAATCAAGTTGATATGATTCTGAACAAATTTTCATATAAAGTAGCAAGCAGATTTACTAAAAACTCAATCAACTATCAGAAATCTCTTCTGATTTCATGGATTGTTTTTCTTGCAACTATAGTTATTGGAAGAATACTTATTACAATTCTTGTAAATCTTTGCTATCAGCTTCCTTTCTAGTGGAGTTTTTATAAAATTTGAAAGTATCTGAAATAAAATCCCCGGTTTCTTCAATTGCAGGAATCGGACCTCAGCTTACAAAAACTCTTGCAAAGCTCAACATTTTCACAGTTGGGGACTTACTGCAATATTATCCCCGAGACTATGAGGACAGAACAAAAAAAGTCTCCTTAAGAGATCATGCAACTGCACCTGGTCATAAGGTTCATACTGTAGCCCAAATAATCCGACAGGAATGGTTCGGCTACGGAAATATGAAAACCTTGAAACTGATTATTTCTGATGGAACTGCTACTGCAGATTTAATCTGTTTTAACCGTGGATTTCTGGAAAAAAGTATGATTCCTGGCAGTATAGTTACTGTTACAGGTCAATTTTTCATTAAATACAATACTCTTCAGAGTACAGCCTTTGAAATAACAAAAATGAACATTATTTCTGAAGATAAAACACGTATTCCTGACCTATTAACTATTCCACCTCTAAATTCTGGGGTAGTTCCTGTATACCCGCTTACAGAAGGACTAACACAAAAAACTTTACACAAAACAATCAATCAGGCAGTGCAGCAATATGTTCATGGAATAGAAGATGAATTGCCTGAAAGTCTTAGAGAAAAATACAATCTGTTTTCAAAACAGGATTCTATCAGACTTATTCATCAGCCTCAGAACATTGCTCAAGCTCAGCAGGCACGAAAAACACTGGCCTTTGAAGAACTATTTCAATTTCAATCAGTAATTGCAGAACGAGCATATTCCAGAAAAGGCAGAAGTTTTACAAAAGAAAATCAGGAAGAAAATATATCTGTAACTGAACAGGAATTTTTAGAGTCTCTTTCACCATTACAGAAAACCTTTTATGAATCATTACCTTTTCCATTAACAGAGGATCAAAGAAAAGTAATCTACGAGATGGATAAAGAAATTGATCAAAGTTATACAGAACGGGAACGTATACTAAATCAGTTGGACAGAGGCATTCCCGCCCCTACCCATCCTTCTTTTACAATGGCCCGCCTTGTTCAGGGAGATGTAGGCTCTGGAAAAACCTTGGTCTCACTGTTTGTGTGTTTAAGAACTATAAACTGGAAAGGACAGTGTGCCCTTATGGCTCCAACAGAAATTCTAGCCAGACAACATGCTGAAACAACGGCAAAACTGTTATCTCCATTAGGTGTGCGGGTAGCTTTTCTTACAGGTAATGTGAAATCTGCAGGTCGTACTCAGCTTATAAAGGCACTCAAAGATGGCGAAATTGATATTGTAGTAGGAACTCACGCCCTATATTCAAATCAAGTTGTATATAAAGATTTAAAACTGGCAGTTATTGATGAGCAGCATCGTTTTGGAGTACTCCAGCGGCAAGCCATCGTAGACAAGGGTCGTATTACAGACAGAGGAATCACCTTTGAACCAAATCTACTAATGATGAGTGCCACACCAATTCCTCAAAGTCTCGCACTGACAGTTTTTGGGGATCTGGATATTTCTACAATTCACACAATGCCTGCAGGACGAAAGCCAATCACAACCTATCTTGTAAAAGAGGGAAATGAAATAAATGCCTACGAAGCTGTTCGAAAAGAATTGGAAAAAGGACATCAGGCATATTTTGTTTATCCTGCAATTGATAGTACAGAAAACATAAAAACAGCAGAACGGGCTTTCCAGCATTTATCACAGCATATTTATCCTCAATACAAATGTGCATTAGTTCACAGTAAAGTTGATGAAGAAGAACAGATTAAAACTCTGCAGTCATTCCACGATGGTACAATTCAGGTATTGGCCGCTACAACAGTAATAGAAGTAGGAGTAGATGTTCCAAATGCCACCTGTATGGTAATTGAACAGGCAGATCATTTTGGAATGGCTCAACTCCATCAGCTAAGAGGACGTGTTGGCCGCGGTTCAGATCAATCCTACTGTTTTCTTGTTTACAGCAAAGATATTACTGAAAATGGAATTGAACGAATAAAAGCTCTAAGACAAAGTACCGACGGATTTTATATCGCAGAACAGGATTTGAAAACCCGGGGACCTGGCGAAATAACTGGTACAGTACAGGCTGGAGCATTAGAATTCAGAATTGCAGATTTATCAAGAGATATGGATTTAATGCAATCTGCCCGAACAGAAGCAATAACCCGAATTCTTAGATAAAATGTATCAAAATGACACAAAAATACAGTTTATATTGAACGATGTGTCAAAAATACCCAATACACTCAATCTGTAGAAAATTTGTGTCAAATTCGCACTATTTTTTACGATTTTTCTTGCCTTTATATACTGATTTTATTATCTTTCCTGATTTTTTTTGATTTTTTTCATTTTTCTTATAAATTTTTCTAAAAATTTTCAACTTGGCACAAAACTTGCTATTTATTAAGTATAGAGGTAATGCTATGACAAACGATGAAAACATTTTGGCTATGTATCTTAAAGAAATCAACAAGATTCCTATGATTTCCCATGAAGAAGAAATTGAATTGGCAAACAAAGCACAGAATGGCGATGCCGCTGCAAAAAATAAGCTGGTAAACGCAAATCTTCGTTTTGTTGTAAATGTTGCAAAGAAATATCAGAATCATGGACTTGATCTTACTGATTTAATCAGCGAAGGAAATATTGGACTTTTGAATGCTGTAGAAAAATTTGATGCTTCAAAAGGTTATCACTTCATTTCGTATGCAGTATGGTGGATTCGACAGAGCATTTTGAAGGCAGTTTGTGAAAAGAGCCGTGCTATCCGTCTTCCTTTGAACAGAGCAAATGAACTTGTACAGATTGAACATGCACGTAAGGTTGTAGGTTCAAAAAAATCTGAACAGCAGGAATATGAAGAAATTGGTGCTATGCTCAATATGGATGCAAGCCACGTTCGCGATATGATTAATATTAGCCGTGAAATGGTAAGCCTTGACGCAGAAATCAATGATGGTGATAATAATCATGCTAAGGTTGGAGATTTCTATGAGGATGATACTTATGATCGTCCAGAAGAAAAAGCTATTGCAAAAGCAATGAGCGAAGATATTGATACAGTTGTTAATACTCTACGTCCAAATGAAGCAAAAGTAATCCGTATGCGTTACGGTTTGAATGGTCACAAGCCAATGTCTTTGAAAGAAGTTGGAGAAGAATGTGATTTGACAAAAGAACGTATCCGCCAGATTGAAAAGCATGCCATTATCCGTATGCAGCATCCAACTCGTGCACGCAGACTTGAAGCTTATGTAGCTTAATATTAGGGGTAGAAAATGTTTGTTGATTTTGAATACAATCCATTGATTGAAGATTTTAATAAAGACGGAAGTCTTAAATTGGAATCCGTTCTTAAAATACTGGAGAATTCAGGCAACAAACATTCTGATAAATCAGGTGATTATATTCTGGAAGGTTCAAACAACGGTGTAACATGGGTTTTAACAGACTGGTATGTTGAAGTTGAGAGCTTTCCAAAATATGGCGATAAGATTCTTGCAAGAACCTGGAGTCAGAATCCTGATTCATTATTTGGTTGCCCTCGTGACTTTGAATTATATGCAAATGATAAATTATGCATCAAAGGAACAACTTATTGGGTTCTTTTTGATTTAAACAGAGGTCGTCCTGCAAAAATCACCCCTGAACTGATTTCAAAATACAATCCAGAAGAAAAATCTGTTTTTGAAGAAAAGAAAATCACAAAGCTTTCAATTCCAGAAAGCTTTACATCCGAAGTTATCATTAAACCTCGTCGCAACGATATTGATTTTAACGGTCATGTACATAATCTTGTTTATATAGATTACGCAATGGAAGCAATTCCTGAAGAAGTATACAAGGCGCATTTATTCAAATCTATCCGCATAAACTATAAATCAGCAATTACGGATATCTCTGATATCACAGTCAAATACGCCTATGTTGATGATACACACAAAGTTTGTATTTATGACAACAAAGGTGATGTAAAAACTATCATACAAATAAAATAAATGTAGGATTAATTAATTCTACTTGTATGACTGAACTTCAAAAGGGGCGGGAGGCA
The DNA here is from genome assembly GCA_016297805.1 of Treponema sp. GTDB lineage: Bacteria > Spirochaetota > Spirochaetia > Treponematales > Treponemataceae > Treponema_D. The sequence goes on from JAEDFX010000013.1 coordinate 28,184, forward strand.
AATTGGGACTACAAAGTGCATATGGAGGTTGGCAAGCAAAATGCGTAGCGTTTTGCGCAGTCCGATTCCTATTACCTCCATCCGCACTTTGCTAGTCACAACTTTGCCGGTAGCCCCTTTTGAAGTTCCAGATCTGTATGAACGTTTATTAATTAATCCTACATTTAGAAAATACTAATTTCCCTTCAATTGCTACATATCTAAAAAAATGATATTATCTTCTATACATTTCATTATTTTAGGGAGGACCAAAGTATGGTTCCAGTATTAATTAAAGATTTACTTACATCTAAACCTGACGGACAGGCTGTAAAAGTTTGTGGTTGGGTTCGCACAGTTCGTGACTCAAAAGGTCTTGTTTTTATTCAGGTTAACGACGGAAGCTGTTTTACTAACATTCAGCTCACATTTGACCGCAACAATCCTTCTAATAATGCAAATGTAAATCAGATTGAAGAAGAACTCAAAAAACTCAATACAGGTGCTTCAATTCGTGCAACTGGTCTTTTAATTGAATCTCCAGCCAGCGGACAGACTGTTGAAGTTACTCTTGAAGGTCTTGAATGCCTTGGCACCTGTAATCCAGATGAATATCCATTACAGAAAAATAAGATGTCTATGGAATATCTTCGTGAAAATGCTCACTTGCGCGCACGTACAAACACTTTTGGTGCAGTTTATCGTGTTCGTAACCAGATGGCATTTGCAGTTCACTCATTCTTCCAGGAAAGAGGATTCCAGTATATCAACGCTCCAGAAATCACATGTTCTGACTGTGAGGGTGCAGGAGAAATGTTCCAGGTAACTACACTCTCTATGGAAAAAATCGCAGAAATGGGTGTAAAAGCTGGCCAGGGCGGAATGAAAATTGAAGATGCTCACAAAATTGTTGATTACAGCAAAGATTTCTTTGGAAAGAAAGCTTCACTTACAGTTTCTGGACAGCTGGAAGCAGAAACAATGGCTACAGCATTGAGTCGTGTTTATACATTCGGACCTACATTCCGTGCAGAAAACTCAAACACTCCACGTCACCTTGCTGAATTCTGGATGATTGAACCAGAAATGGCTTTCTTTGATTTGGATGATGACATGGATATTCAGGAAGACTTCGTAAAATATCTTTTGAACTGGGCTTTGACAAAATGTCGCTCTGATTTGGAATTCTTTGATAAGAGAATCCAGCCAGGTCTTATTGAAAGCCTTGAAAAAGTTGCAAAAGCAGATTTCGTTCGTATTTCATACACTGATGCAATTACTAAACTTGAAGAAGCTGCAAAAAATGGTGCTAAGTTCGAATTCAATCCATATTGGGGATGTGATATTGCTACAGAACATGAACGTTATCTTACAGAAAAGATTTTCGGATGTCCTGTAATGGTCTACAACTATCCAAAAGAAATTAAATCTTTCTATATGAAGCAGAATGATGATGGTAAGACTGTAAAAGCTGTTGACGTTCTTGTTCCAGGAATTGGAGAATTGATTGGTGGTTCTGAACGTGAAGAATCATACGAAAAACTTGTTGCAGAAATTGAACGTCGTGGCATGGATAAATCAATCTATGACTGGTATTTAGATCTCCGCAAATTCGGTACAGTTCCTCACTCAGGATTTGGACTTGGGTTTGAACGTCTTATCCGCTACGTAACTGGTATGGAAAACATTCGTGATGTAATTCCTTATCCACGTGCTCCAAAATTAGCTGATTTCTAATTTTGGCGGTAACTTAATATTTTATAAAGTCCCTGAGTGGTTGCTGAGTATGTCGAGGCAGTTTGCGAAGGGACTTTTTTTTACCTATGGAACGAAAAAAAAATCACAAATATTCATTTTCTCAAATTATCACCAAGTTCAGTCAATTTATTTATCTTTCTGTTCAGGGAAGTACAAATAACAACATTTGGGAAAGTGCTTCTGCCTGTTCTTTCAACTTTATTTTTTCATTCATTCCTGTCGTAATGATTATTCTAACAGCCCTGGTCACTGTTCTTAGATTTTCACCTGAGCTACTTCAATATGTTATGGGCTTTTGCAAACAGGTTGAATCAATCTATGACTTTTGGCCTTTACTGGAAAATCTTTTAAATAAGAAATCCATCAGTTTTTTTGATTTTATCCTTGCCATTTGGGTAATCTGGATGGCACGAAAACTGTTTTTATCAATTGTTAAAGGAATCAATTTTATATTCCGTACAGAAAACAAACGAAAGAATGCATTCAATCAGTTGCTCACTTTTATATCAGAATTTGCTCTTGTAATTGTTTTTATAATTTTCATTATAGGAACATTTCTGTTCAACAAATTATTAAATCTTCCAATGTTTGATTTCTTGCGCTCAAATTTTCCTTTTATTTTTAGAACTCTTTATAACGTACTGGCATCTTCAGTGATGTACTTCATGTTTTTCGTATTCTCTCTTTTATCCTATAAATTTATTTCAGGAACCAATCCGCCTTTAAAAATCTGCTTGTTCTATGCCTTTTTGAATACTGGAATAACATTTGTTATTTCTTTCTTTTTGAATAAATTCATGAATCTAACAAACTACAACGTAATTTACGGAACAATCAGTACGGTTATAGTTTTGCTTTTTAAAGTATATCTGTTCTTCTCAATTTTCCTTTATTGTGCTCAAATGGTTTATGTAAGTCAATTTTTTGACAATCTGATTATTTCTCAGATTTATGTAATACAGCACAAAAAAAGAACTTATATTGAAAATCTGTTATGTAATTATCTGTTTAATCGTCCTTCTTTTTCCAATCTAAAAACAAAATCTGTTTTTTATCAGTCTGGGGACATTATTTATAAAGAAGGTGATGATTCGAAATATGTTTATTATATTAAAAATGGAAATGTAACAGAAACTACAGGAAATTCTACAATTACTTATGAAAACAGCTGCTTCTTTGGAGAAATTACAGGATTTCTTAATACTACCAGAACAAGCACTGCAACTGCCGATACATACACCGAAGTTATAAAAATAAACACGCCAAGCTTCATCAAGATTATTAATCAGGATCACCTTGCTTCTACTGTGGCATTAACAAAACTGAGCCAATATACAAAATCAGAAGATACAATATCTGATTAATCTTTATTGTTTAGAATCTCCTTTTTCACTATAATCTCTATATGTCACGTTCAAAGATTGTTGTATTAGATTTTGGAAGCCAGTACGCACATTTGATTGCAAAACGCTTCCGTATGTTAGGTTATTATTCAGAAATTGCCCTTCCTTCTACATCATTGGAAGTATTTGAAAATTGTAAGGGTATCGTATTTAGCGGTGGACCTTCTTCGGTTTATGATGAAAAGGTTCCAGAATTCAACTCAGAAATTTTAAATCTGGACATTCCTATTTTAGGCCTTTGTTATGGTCACTACATTGTCCAGCTTGGCTACAACGGTAAGGTTGGAAAAGCTGATGTGGGAGAATTCGGATTTGCTACATTAAACTTAAATCCACAGGTAAAATCTCCACTTTTTGAAGGCATTGAACCTGTTCAGCAGGTTTGGATGAGCCATCAGGATGGAGTTTTGCAGATTGGTGAAGGGTTTGAAGTTGTTGGTTCTACAAAGGACTGTCCTTACGCTGCAACACAGAATCTGGCAAAAAAACGTTTCAGTTTGCAGTGCCATTGTGAAGTAAAAGATACTCCTTGCGGAAATCAGATTTTTGAAAATTTTGCAAAATACTGCGGCATGGAAAAGAACTGGGATCAGGATACAGTTCTTCAGATTATTCTTGAACAGATTAAAAAAGACGCCGGTGACAGAAACGTATTGCTTTTCTTAAGTGGCGGTGTAGATTCTACAATCACTTTTGCACTTTTGAACAAAGCTCTTGGACAGGACAGAGTACTTGGTCTACATATTGATAACGGATTTATGCGAAAAAATGAATCTGCAAATGTAGCAGATGCTTACCATAAGTTCGGATTTGATAATTTTATTGTGGAAGATGCTTCAGAAAGCTTTCTTGGAGCGATTGCAGGGCTTACTGATCCTCAGAAAAAACGTATGGCTGTAGGTGAAAACTTTATTACAGTTCGTAACGAAGTTGTTGCAAAACAGCATCTGGATGAATCTAACTGGCTTTTGGCTCAGGGAACTTTATATCCGGATATTATTGAATCGGGCGGAACTAAAAACTCTAATACAATCAAAACTCATCACAACCGAGTTGCAGGAATTCAGGAACTGATTGCAAAAGGTTTGATTATTGAACCAATTCGCGATTTGTATAAAGATGAAGTTCGTGCTATTGGTAAAAAACTTGGTCTTAGTGATGAACTTGTAATGCGCCATCCATTCCCTGGTCCTGGTCTTTCTATTAACGTTCTTTGTAATGACGGAAAAGAAAAGGCACAGGATTTGCAAGAACTTCCACTTGCAAAGAAAGAACTGGACGAGATTGAATTAAATATGTTCTGCGAAAACTGTACAGCAAACATGAGTCGTGATGTATTACCTGTCCGTTCAGTTGGTGTACAGGGAGACTTTAGAACTTACCGCTTCCCTGCAGTTCTTGATTTTGGACCTGCAAAAGCTGATGAATACCCTTCAATTGTTGATGGAATGAAACATTTCCCTGGCAAACGAGAAAAGATTGAAGCCGCTTCTTCTACAATTACAAATGCAGCAAAATTTATGAACCGCGCTTGTATTAAATTGTACCAGAAGCCTGGTGTAAAAAATGAAGATTTGAAATTACAGGAAGGCTACTGTGACCGCCGCCGTCTCGATCAGCTTCGTGAAGTAGACAACATTGTTCTTACAGAACTGCACAAATCTGGCTGGTATGATAAAATCTTCCAGCACCTTACAATTGATTTACCATATGCAACTTCTGTAGATAAAGCAAGTTTTGTTTTACGCCCAGTAGTTTCTGAAGACGTAATGACAGCACGCTTCGCAATGCTTCCAAAAGATTTACTCGGAAACATCGTTGCTCAGATAGCTGCTCTGCCATTCGTAGATGCCCTCTACTTTGACGCAACAAATAAACCACCAGCAACATTTGGATGGGAATAAAAACTCTAAAAAGTGGTACAGTGATGTCAGTCATCAGTGTACCACTTTTTTTT